>JANOSQ010000286.1:0-3726 GCA_031415915.1 Fimbriiglobus sp.
TAACCGTTCACCGGGTAAACGCCTAAAATTCAGGGACTTTATCGCTCAATTTCACATATTTGAGTCGAATTTGTCTCAAATATGTATGTTCGGAACTCGAAATCGCCTGAAAAACAGCGGCAAAACCCAGTGAACGGTTACCCATTTTTGGTCGCCGCATCCGGGCGGGGCGAATTTCGCCTTCGCGGACGGCTCCGTGCATTTTTTGAAATATTCGGTCGAGCCGTTGATGGCCGGATACGCCAGCCGCGCCGGAGGCGAATCGCCCGGTGCCGCGGATTGATTCCGATTCGCAGAGTCGCAGCTACCACCGTGACGGATAGAATTCCTCCATCGAATCACGAGGAATTCACCGATGAACGCACTGCTACTCACGCTCGCCCTGGTGCCCGGGACGGACCCAGATTGGAAAGCGGAGGAGGCCAAGTCCCTCACGAATATCAAGGCGGTCACGAAAGAGTTCGCCCGCGCCGGCGAGGGGTACTTCTCTCCCGATGGGAAGAAGATCATCTACCAAGCGGAGGAGAAGGAGACGGGTAACCCCTTCTATCAGATCTTCGTGCAGGAGTTGGACTCGGGCAAGTTCCACCGTGTCAGCCCCGGCAAAGGGCGAACCACCTGCGCGTACTTCCACCCGACCAACGGCCGGATACTGTTCTCCAGCAGCCACACCGACCCGGACATCAAGAAGAACGTCGAAGCCGAGTTGGCACTGCGCGCCGAGGAAGCGAAGACGGGCAAACGGCGCCGGTACACGTGGGATTTCGACCCGCACATGAAGATCTATGAAGCCGACATCGACGGCGGAAACATGAAGTGCCTCACGCCCGATGCGAAGGTCTACACAGCCGAAGCGAACTACTCGAAGGACGGCAAGAAGATCGTCTACAGCGCGGGGAATGCGGGTGATGTGCAACTCTACGTGATGGACGCCGACGGCAAGAACGCCAAGGCCATCACCACGGCCAAGGACTGCTACAACGGCGGGCCGTTCTTCAGCCCCGACGGTTCCAAAGTGATCTTCCGCTCCGACCGCAAAGAGAAGGATCGACTCCAAATCTACGTGGTCAACGCCGACGGCACCGGCGAGAAAGCGCTGACGAAGGACGACAAGTGGGTCTACTGGGCGCCCTACTGGTACAAGGACGGCAAGCACATCATCTACACCGCAGCCGATCACTCGAATGAACTAGCCCGGCCCAACTACGACCTATACTGGATGAACATCGAGACGGGCAAGACCACCCGCTTGACGCACTCGCCGGGGTCGGATGTGCTGCCGGTGTTCAGCCCGGACTACTCCAAGATTCTCTGGACGACCAGCCGCGGGGAAGGCCGTTCGCCGCCGCAACTCTACATCGCGGACTTCGCGGTACCCAAAGAGTGACGGCGCTGCGGTTGCCGCCGCCGCGCGGGGTCTTCGTCGCCATCGATTTCGAGACGGCCGATTGGCGCGCGGACAGCGCCTGCGCCGTCGGACTTGTCCGCGTCGAGAATTTGAAAGTCGTGGCGAAGGAAGTCGTGCTGATCCGGCCCCCTCGGTCGCGGATCGTCAACAGCTTCGTCCACGGCATCACTTGGCCGATGGTGCGCGAGGCCCCTTTTTTCGGCGAGATCTGGCCGAAGCTCGCGCCGATTCTCGCCGGGGCCACGGCGTTCGTCGCCCACAATGCATCGTTCGACCGCAAGGTTTTGCACACCTGCTGCACCGCGGCCGGCTTGCCCGTGCCCGCCCTACCGTTCGTGTGTACGGTTCACGTCGCCCGCAAGAAGTGGAATCAGCGGCCCAATAACTTGCCGTCGGTGTGCGCCCGTTTGGGCATCGGCTTGAAGCACCACGATGCGGGCAGCGACGCCGAGGCGTGCGCCCGCATCCTGATCGCCGCCTACGAGCCGGCGGCGCGGGAAGCGGTCAACACCCTGTTTTGACGCCGCCGAGCGGAAGGGCCAACGTGCAACTGCCCAAATTCCAATCGGAGCGGACAGTGCGATCTTCAAGTGTTCTACTTTCTCAACTCGAATCGCGATAACTCGTGGGCACTCCGAATGGAGCACCCACCGTTCGGTACGGAGTTGAGGCGCGGGCCGAGCGAGTTCGGGGGCGATTCGCGCTCAAAACTTCAGCGACAGTGTTCCGCCGCTGCTGCCCACTTCGACCGAGCGATTCGCATCGGCTTTGCGGTAGGCTTCGGGCAGTTTGTTCGCGATGGCTTCACCGCGCGTGTCGCTGTCCCCTTTGCCGGCGACGTAGTACAGGTATTTGCCCACGACCATCTTCATGGCGAAGCTGCCGTCGGCTTTGAGGGGGACGCTCTCGGGTCGCGCGCCGGCTTCGGCGGGTTGAAACACGATGTTGACGCCGGTCAGCGGTCGGCCATCCGGCCCGGTGACCACGCCGTTCACATCGACTTCCGTGCCGGGGGACGTACTCTTGTAGCCCGAACAGCCGACCGAACCGAGGGCGCCGACGAGGGCGATCGCGCACAGCCAATTCCGCATCGTGAAGACTCCGGGAGGGGGAACGAAAGCGCCGGCGAATGCGTTCGGCGGCGGGGGTCGAGTTCGATCGCGATCCGATCAGTCGGCGTTGTAGATTTGGCCGTCGGTGGCGGCGGCCATCCACTTGAGAGTCACGCCGCTGATGCTCGAGCGGAAGAAGCGTACGGAGCCATCGCCCATCGCGCAGTTCACGCCGCCGGTGTGGAAGCTGAACGGTTCGTCGTTCGGGCCGCAGTTGTTGAGGGTCCACGGGCAGCTCGTCGGGCCGCCGGTCGGGGTGGCGTTCTGGTTGATACCGGCGAGGCGGGAACCGGTCGAGTTGCTCGGGCCGGAGAGGCCGTTGGCACCGGCGTCCGGGTCGGCCCAGGCGTACATGCGGCGACCGCCCGTGGCGCCGCCCGACCATCGCACCGGGTCGCCGGCGATCGGCGTCGGGCGGGACGAGTAGCTGGCGAACACGCCCGCGTTCGGGTGGGCCCGGCCGGCGTCTTCGATGCAAAGGATCGTGTTCGAGGTGCCGTCGGTCACGGCGACGATGGCGCGGCCCGTGGCGCCGCAGGTCAGCATACCGGGCAAGCCTTGCGAAGCGCGGCGGGCGCTGGAGAAGGGCCGTTCGCCGACCGGGCTATCGGCCCCGGCGGTCAGGCCGTCTTCGATGTCCGAAGCCGCGATGAACATGTAGTCCCAGGCGCCGTAGCCGAGCGGGTCGGCCCGATCGGGGGAGACCGGGGTGCTCGGGCAAACGTAGGTCTTGATCTGGGTTTTGGCCGCGGCGACCGTGTTCGGGTAGGCCGGGTCGTTGTAGACCGCCCCGCGGGCCGCCGGGTGGATCGCCGCGCCGTTCATGCCGTTGTAGGTCGCGAAGCCGGGGACGGTTTGATCCATCATGCGGAAGACGTTTTCTTGTTCGATGTACGGCAGCAAGATCGTCGGCGTCGATTGCGTCATGTACGTGGTGTTGGTCGTGCCGGTGCTATCGCACTGGCCGGGGTGCGGCAGGTAGGTGTAGGCCGACTCGAAGTTGTGCACGGCCAACCCGATTTGCTTCAGGTTGTTGGTGCACTGCATCCGGGCGGCGGCCTCGCGGACTTTTTGCACGGCGGGCAGCAACAGCCCGATGAGGATCGCGATGATGGCGATCACGACGAGCAATTCGATCAGCGTGAACCCGGCGCGGGCGACCGACCATCGTTGAGGCGATACTCTCACTGGCACTCTCCACAAAAC
>JANOSQ010000287.1:0-2234 GCA_031415915.1 Fimbriiglobus sp.
GTCGACGAGGATCGTGGCGATGCGGAGGAGGTCGGCGCGGCCGATGCGGTTCTCGAGCCGGCAAAGCGTGGGGGCCGAGGCGAGTTCGGCGGAGCCGTCGACTTCGGGGTGGTCGGTGGCGGCCTGCCAGAGCGGATCGCGGCGCAGGAGGCCGTGGTCGTTGAGATCCTCGTAGCCGGCGGCGAGCCCGAGGACCCGTTGGGCGAGGAGGGTCCGCTGCGGGTGGACGATGCGTTCGGGCGAGCGCGGGTCGGCGATGGCCGCGTCGAGCGCCGCGGTGAGGCCGATCCGGCGGTCGGCCTCCCGCAGGAGCAGCAGGCCGGCATCGGACGTGATGTGGCCCGCGGTGAACTCGGCGACGAGTTCCCGGCGGCGGACACTGGAAAAGGAGACGGCCGGTGTGGTACGGTGTGTCATCGCGGTGGTTGTCGGCGAGGAATGAGAGGTTGTGTGGTAACTCCTTCCCATACCAAACCTTCGGCCACCGCGCCATTCAACTCCGATCAGGACCGGTGAAATATCCGGGTTAGGGCTGTTGGGGGTCGATGACGGTGATGCCGGGGAACCGCGCGAAATCGGCGCCGTTGAGTGTCAGGATGTGGGTGATGCCGTGAGCGAGCATGAGCGCCGCCAAGCGTGTGTCGTGGACTTGTCGGCCGGAGACACCGTGACGAACGACGAGGCCGCGCCAAATGGGATAGGTGTCCGGGTGTTCGTCGAGGATCGGCAGGCGCTGTTCGAGGATCGTCAACCTTTGGTCGGTTTCAGCAATCGACAAACCGAGTCCACCTCGCGCGGGTTTTGGTCGGGTGCAGACGTTCCAGAATTCGCCGCAGTTCTGTAGCGAAGTGGTCAACCCCCTCGCCCTGCGAGAGCAACGGGGCGACCGCACAGTTCACGATCCGGTAGAGGGGATCGGCTGGCTCGACGAGGCGAACGAGGATTCCGCTATCGACGAGGATCCTCATCGCGGTTCGTCCTCGTCATAGATATCGGCCCGCGACCAATCCTCGGGCAAGCTGCCACCGGAAGAGCACGCGGCCAAATCATGCAGCCATTGTGCAATTTCTTCCTGCGTCATGCGCGGCGGCCGGGAGATAAAATGGCTATCGTCGAGGTCGCCGTTGCCGCCGGCCGCCACCGGGCGCGGCTCGAAGGTTACCTCGGTGGACTCCGCCAGAGCCACCGGTCCGGTGGGGCGGAAGACGCCGTTTTCGAAGATCGCGCGGATCGTGGCCATGGTTACCTCGGGACGACGCTACTCTCGAAGGTCCGATGCATTCTACCGATTCGGCCCGAGCATCAGCGATGCGACTGCTCGAACACGCGGGTTCGGGTGGTCGAGGCCCTTCCGCACGGAGTCCGCAGTGGAAACTCGCAATTCTTTACCGCCCATCCTGGCTGTCAAATCCGCAACGTCGGGTTCATGCAATTCAGATGCTTGGCCCAAGGCTAGAAACGGGGATAACTCCTCGACCTCGGTATGGCCGTAGGGCAGCTGGCGTTTGGTGTCGTACGCGAAGAAACAGCGGTTTTCGCTTCGCAAACCGAGAAGCCAGCCATCGTCGGTCAAGTAGAGTTGTCCGTACTTCTCCTCGGCCCCGGACGGGCGAACGATACGGAGGTAGCTCCGCGGGCTATCGCCGTTCGTTTCGACGAGAACGTCGTAGGTTCGGGTCCAACGGGTTCCCGAGCGCAAACGACCGAGCATCAAACTTTGACCCTGCAGAAAGCTCGATTCGGCGAAGCAGTAGCAAGTGCCGTCTTGGTCGCGAATTTCGTTGTGGATTTGCCACGGTGGCCCCTCACGGAGGAAAGCGGTGAAAATAGCAACAGGAGCGAGGGAGATCGATGCGAATGCAAGACCCGAGAGGAGCGACTTTCGTTGGCAAAACGCGACGACACCGACTCCGAACAGAACTACGATGGCAAGCGCGAAGCTCGCGTTCAGCAAAACCACACACTCGGGGCGGACGACGGTGACCGTTTCCAAGTCGTAGGGTTTATCGGACGCCAGTTGGTAGGTGTCCCAACTCGTGCGTAAGAACGCCATCCCCGCAAACACGATCATCGAGAGACCGATGGCGATCCAGCCGAGCACGGTCAACCAAAGTCGTCGTCCGGTTTTCATGGTGCGCCTTACCCCAGCGAATACACCGCCAGCTTGTTGTGCCCCGCCAGCGTGATCGTATCGGCCTTCGCGCTCAACACGACATCGTGGATGTGGGCGCTCG
>JANOSQ010000288.1:0-1701 GCA_031415915.1 Fimbriiglobus sp.
TCGTAGCCGGCGGCGAGCCCGAGGACGCGTTGGGCGAGGAGGGTCCGCTGCGGGTGGACGATGCGTTCGGGCGAGCGGGGGTCGGCGATGGCCGCGTCGAGCGCCGCGGTGAGGCCGATTTGGCGGTCGGCCTCCCGCAGGAGCAGCAGCCCGGCGTCGGAGGTGATGTGGCCGGCGGAGAACTCGGCGACGAGTTCCCGGCGGCGGACACTGGAAAACGAGACGGGGGGTGTGGTACGGTGTGTCATCGCGGTGGTTGTCGGCGAGGGGTGAGAGGTTGTGTGGTAACTCCTTCCCATACCAAACCTTCGGCCGCCGCGCCATTCCACTCCGATCAGGATCGGTGAAATATCCGGGCTAGTGATCGTGCCGGTGGTGGATGTCGGGGTAGTGAGCGTGCGAGTGCCGCAGGGCTTCGTGCCGGTGCGGATGGCTGTGCGGCTCCCCCGGTGGATCGTCCGGGGTGTGCTCGTGTCGGTGGTGTTCGTCGTGGACGTGGAGGTGGTCGTGTTGCAGCGGTTGGTGAGCGTGTTCGTGTTCGTGCCGTTCGGTCAAATGGAGCCAGATCCCCAGAGCCATGAGCGCCGCCGCTGCGAAGAATCCGAGGGTCGGCATTTCCCACAGCAGCGGAATCGAGATGACGGCCCCGACGAACGGTGCGACGGAGAAGTAAGCCCCGGTCCGAGCCGTGCCGAGCGATCGCAGAGCGAGCACGAAGAAGGTCAAGCTGATCCCGTAACCGAGCAGGCCCAATGCGCCACAGGCCAAAATAATACCGGCACCGGGCCACTCGGCTCCGCGGCCGAGGGCGATGCCGAGGTTGACGGTGCCGGCCACCAGTCCTTTGATCGCGGCGATTTGCACCGGGTCGCCCGCGGAGACTTTGCGGGTCAGGTTGTTGTCGATTCCCCAAGCCAAGCACGCCCCGACGATGGCCAGCCCGCCCCAGGGCAAACCTGTCTCGGGTCGCCCTTCCCAAGACAGCAACACACCGCCGCAGGCGATGGCGGCCATTCCCAGTGCGATCCTCCGGTCGAAGTTTTCGCGGAAGACGAACCACGCGAGGAGGGCCGTCAGGACCCCTTCCAAGTTGAGCAGCAACGAGGCCGTCGTCCCCGGCGTCGAAGACAACCCCGTCATTAGCAACACGGGTGCAATCACGCCGCCGAAGAGAATGGACCCGCCGAGCCAAGGGAGATCGGCGCGGATCAACGGCGCTTCCGCCTGCGAGTTCTTCGTCCGCAGCGCGCGGCTCCCGTACCACGCGAGTAAACCGCTCCTCGAGCCCAAGTACAAAAGCCCCGCGAGTAGCACGGGGTCGACGTGCCCCACGAGCCATTTCGCGAACGGTGTACTGGCGCCGAACCGTCCGGCGGCGGCGATGGCGAACACGACGCCACGTACTCTGATTCGTCGCTCGTCCGCCATTGTTGCTCACCTGCGATTACAAGTAACCCGGCCCCGCAATGGGGGCCGGTCGGATCGACTCTCCGAGAATCGGAGATCACTCCTTGAACTCGCCTTTGGCGGGTTTGCCGGCGAGCTCGCCGAGGACGATGCCCGCGAAGTCCGCGACATTGCCGATCCCCGCATCGGTGCCGGAGAAGGTCGATGCCTTGCCGTCCTTCGCGTCCGTCGGCGACAGCTTGATCGTCATCGGCGGCACCATTTTGTCTTTGTCCTTCCCTTCTTTTACCACCG
>JANOSQ010000289.1:0-3918 GCA_031415915.1 Fimbriiglobus sp.
GTGCGAACGATCTCGGGGATCCGCGCCCACTCGAACACCGGTGCACCCCATTTGACGGCGGGCTTGAAGAGATCGAGCTGATCCTGGCCCTGAAACGTCGCGGGCGTGGACGGATACACAATCCCGCTCCGATGCTGCGAGGTGATCGCCATCAGCGGCACGCCTTCATGGCGCGCCGTGACCAGGCCCGGTAGCAAATTGGCCGAACCCGGACCCGGGTTACCGAGTACGATTGCGACCTGTCCCGTTGTCTTGTAGAGCCCTTCGGCCATGTGCACGCCCGCAGACTCGTGGCGGATAGGCACGAAGCGCAGACCGTTGCCCTCCAGTGCCGCGAGGAACGGATCGATCTCGGGGCAGGGCAACCCGAATACAAACTTGACACCTTCGTTGGCCACGGCACGGGCGAGCAACTCTCCGCCGGTCACATCTGTCATTTATTTCTCCTGGGCTTGATGTTCGGGGACAATAATCGTGGAAGGCTGTGGTCGAGGCCGCGGAAACAGATTGCGTCGATGGCATTCATCAGCCGGTCAACTGTCATGCCCTCGATGTCCGGTACCCACTTCGCCAGCCAAATGAGCATGCCAAGCAGCAGTTGAACAACCAGTTCCGGCTCGCACTGGACGATTGAACTATCCGCCATGCCTTCGTTCACGAGCTTCACCACGCCGTCCTTCAGCCGCTCCGCCCACGCCGAGATCGACTTGCGCTGGGGCGCATCGAGGTAGGAATAATCTCCGAAATAGAGTTGCGGCCCGTGCTTCGTTGAGTCGACGAGCATGCCGCGAATCAAGTGCCTCAACTTTTCCGCGCCGGTTCCGGACTCATGGCCGGTGGTGCGCAGAAGTTTCTCGAAGCGATCTAGAGAGGAGCGGTGGCAGGCATAGGCCAGCGCCCGCTTGTCGGGGAAATAGTGATATAGCGCCGCGTCCCGAAGATCCAGGGAAGCAGCGATATCTGCCATTGTCGCCAGCGCATAGCTCTTGGCGTTGATGGTTTCTATCGCCGCACGCATGATCGCCTCTCTTTTGCTAGCAGACTTACGGCTGCGCGAAACGGGCTTCGGACTCTTTTCTTTGGTTGTAGTCACTGGCTCGGTAGCTCCTTTTAGGCTGATTCTTGAATTGACAAAGTGTTTTCGCAATATCGCACGAATCAAGTTGTCGTTCAAAAATCTAGTGTTGACTAGATTATCAAATCGTGACTAAATTAGCAAATACGTATTTAAATTAAAAAACAAGTTTTGTTGTACTCCGGTTCGCGGAGCCAAAACCTAAGAGGAGAGTAACCATGCGCAACATACTGTTCGTTGAGGTGCTGTTTCTGGCAGTTTTCGCTTGCGGTCCCGCCTTTGGTCAGGGTGCCGCGCCACGACCGCAGGCCGAAGCAGTGCCGGCGCAAACGGTAGATGGCAAAACGCTTGCCGCGCAATCGGCAGGGGCCGTGCCACAGCCGGTCGATAGTTCGCCGGCGCAGTTGGAGGTGATTACCGTCACCGCGTCAAAACGCGTCACTACGCTACAGGATGTGCCGATCTCGGTGTCGGTCACGGACGCAAAGACGATCGAACGGGCGAGTGTCCGCGACCTGATCGATCTGCAAACGATCGTGCCTTCGCTGCAGATCCAGCAGTTCGCCGCCGTCGGTCAGACGAACTTCATCATTCGCGGCTTCGGCAATGGCAGCGGCATCGACGGCATCGAAAGCTCGGTCGGTGTTTTCGTCGACGGCGTCTATCGATCGAGGCTGTCCTCCGCGCTTGGCGATCTCTTAGGACTGGAACGCATCGAAGTGCTGCGCGGACCGCAATCGACGCTGTTAGGCAAGAACGTATCGGCCGGCGCGATCAGCATCTTGACCGAAAAGCCGCAATCAACGTACCGCTCTACCGGCGAGGTTAACTTCGGAAACTACAACCTCTTGTTGGGGCGGGCGTCCGTCACGGGACCGGTCAACGACCAACTCGCTTTTGGCTTGTCTGCGGGCGGCCAGGTTCGCGACGGCTACCTGACCAACTTAACCACCGGCAATGATGTCAATGACCGCCGCCGCGGATCCTTCCGCGCCGACCTGCTGTGGGAGCCAACTTCCCGTGTATCGGCTCGAGTTATCGGCGACTACAACGAGATCAAGGAAGTCTGTTGTGGCGTGGTATCGATCTTCAACGGTCCGGCCACGCAGTTCATTGGAGCCGCTCCTCCGTTCGGACTCGGTCGTCCCGTCGGCAACCCCGCGAACAAATTCGACAACACCATCGTTTTCAATACCGATCCGACCAACAAGCTCAGCGACGGTGGTGTCTCCGCGCAGGTCGACTGGAAGACCGATGTCGGTGCACTGACGTCGATCACGGCATGGCGCAAACAATCCAATGCCTCGACGCAGGACGTCGACTTCACCGGTGCCAACCTCGCCAACAAGAACCAGTCCAACAGCATCTCGATGTTTTCACAGGAACTGCGCCTTGCCTCGGACGGCAAGGGTCCGTTCAACTGGCTAGTCGGTGGTTTTCTCATGAAGGAGAAAATCAAGCGTTCCGGCGTGGATACGACCTATGGAACGGAGATTCGGGCGTACGCGGATGGCTTGAGCGGACGCGTTCCGGCGGCCCTGCTGGGAGCACTTCCCACCACCCTGAGAGCGGCACTGACTGGCCGATCCAACATTTATGCGCTCGAGTTCCTGCAGAGCCTGGTGACACCGTCGATCGTTCCTGGCTCGACCTATTTCCAGGCGGGTCAGGGAATATCGGACTTCTATTCGATGGATAACACCTCCTATTCGACCTTCGGCAACGTCAGCTACAAGGTCACGGAAAAGCTCACCATTACCGGCGGCCTCGCGTATCTCGGTGATCGCAAGGAAGCCCGGTCCGAGGTCGTCCTTACGGACAAATTCTCCCAGCTCGATCTGCAGAATGTCCGCCAGTTTGCTGCTATCGGCCTTCCGCCCAGTCTATACGGTGCGCTGGGTGGGCTTCAGTTCTTCTACGCCAACACGCTAAATCACGCGCCCGTCAATTTTCCGAACGCAAATGAATCCGGCAAGTTGTCGGGACAGAAGCTCACGAAATCACTCAATATCGCCTACGACCTCGGGCAGACCAACTTGTATGCCAGCTATACCACCGGTTGGAAGGCAGGAGCCGTCAATCTGTCCTCGGACAGTCGCCCACCGGATGTCAATGGCGTCGGTCGTACTGCGGGACCTGAAGATGTCACTGCGTACGAGCTTGGATTGAAATCCGTTTTCCGCGGCGGCTTTTTCAATCTCGCGATCTTCAAGCAATCGATCGACGGATTTCAGTCCAACCTTTATACGGGCACCGGGTATCAACTGGTCAATGCAGGCAGGACGACGATCCGTGGCGTCGAAATGGATCTCGCTTTCCGCCCGGCCACATGGCTGGCCTTGACCGGCGCTGCCACCTACCTGGATCCAACGTACAACTCTTTTGCCCGCGCGCCCTGCGTGTCCTACGATACGGTTCGCTGCCCGATCAATCCCGCAACCGGCCTCACGCCGAATTTCCGCGATCTGTCGGGTGAACGGCCTGCGGGGATTTCGAAGTGGGTTGTGTCGGCTTCTGCGTCCCTGTCTCATCAATTCAGTGGGTTTTCCGGGTACTTGCGCGGTGACTATTACTACGTGAGTCCAGTGCATCTCACCGAAAGCACGCCGCCAGATATTTCAACCTATGGCAAGAACACCTTCAACGCCAGCATGGGCATTGTCTTCCCCGGACCCAACCAATACGAGGTAATGCTCTGGGGTCGCAACCTGACCAACGACAAATCCATCGCGGCGACGTTCCCGACCGTTGCACAGACCGGCAGCTATAGCGGATTCTCCCTCCAGCCGGCAACGTATGGCGTGGCGTTCCGGGCGAAATTCTGAATAGCTCAGACGCATTGG
>JANOSQ010000290.1:0-2542 GCA_031415915.1 Fimbriiglobus sp.
CCGCGACGGCGTCCCGCGTCGTCTTCGACACCGACCTAAAGATCGAGAATTTCTCCTACGGCCCCGCCGCCGATCCGACTTGGGCCGAGCCGATGATCGGGCTGAAGGGGGGCGGCACCGTCGATTTCGACGCGGACACGCTGCAATTGAAACCGACGACCGTTTCCCGCGATGGCTTCGCCATCGCCGCGGAAGGGAGCGTGGGTAAATTCTCGACCGACCTCGATCTGGACGTCACCGGCAACCTGACCTACGACCTCGCCAAGATCGAACCGAAGTTGAAAGAATACTTGGGCAAGAACGGCCAAGCCACGGGGCAAGGCACCAAACCCTTCGCCGTGACGGGCAACCTCGTCGGCGGCGGGCAGAACCTCGCGGTGCGCGTCGGCGACGGGCCGCGGAAGAACCTCGAGCAATTGAAGGGCAATGCCGCGGTGGGCTGGAAGTCGCTGAAAGCTTACGGGTTCGACGTGGGCGAAGCGGAGTTGAAAGCGAACGTGGACCAGGGCGTGGTGAAGGTCAACCGCGTCGATGCCAAGTTCGGCAGCGGCCTCGTGAGGCTGGAACCGACGATTGCGCTCAACCCCGGCGCCTACGATCTCAGCTTCGCCAAGGGCACCGTCGTCGAAAAAGCCCGGCTTTCGCCCGCGGCCTGCGCCGACGCCATCGGCTACGCCCTCCCGGCCATCGCCAACGTCGCCCAAGCCGAGGGTTTGATCTCGTTCGAACTCGGCGACAATCGCATCCCGTTGATCGCACCCACGAAAGGCACGATGATCGGCACGCTTTTGATCCACGAGGCCGAGGTGTCGCCGGGGCCGGTGGTCGCGCAGATCGCGAGTTTGTTCAGCGCGACTCCGCTGAAATTGCAACTCACGAAGGATCAACGCATCCCCATCGAGTTCAAAGACGGCCGCGTACACCACCGCAATTTCGCGATCACGGTCGATGGCTACACCGTGAAGACCTCCGGTTCCGTCGGCGTCGATGGCAGTTTGTCGTTGATCCTCGAAGTGCCCTTGACCGGTAAAGTCGCCGCGGCGCTGGTGCCGGGCGACCAACCGCGCGTCCGGGACGCGCTGGCCAAGCAGACGGTGCGAATCGCGATCACCGGCACGCTGGCGAAGCCCCAGTTGGACCAAGGGTTGTTCCGCAAAATCGTCGGCGACACGGTCCGCGGAGCCATGAAAGACTTGGTGAAGGACGCCGCGGCCGATTCCATTTTGAAGGGTTTGGAGAAATTCTTGCCGAAGAAGTGAGCAGCGATTTGACTCCGGAGAATTCCGGAGGTGTGCCTCGAGAATTTGGCACCCGCCGAAACTCGAAAAAGTCGGGGTTTCCTGACAACTGATCGCTGATAGCTGATAGCTGACTTGATTCACCGAACTCAGAATGGGACAGTTGTCGGCAATCAGTTATCAGCCATGACTTACGTAGCCAAGGCTTTGATAAGGAATGCCTCTAAAAGCTCGAATTCCGTTGCAGGCTGTCTATTCTCAGATCAGGATGCGGTGAAGGCCAGTTCTCCACTTGCGGCCATGAACCAGACGTGGAGCTTTTGATCTCCGGCTAATCCGTTCGGAGTGCGCGGAAGCGAATACCAGTTTCGCAAGTGATCGAATCCTTGCCCGAGTAAGAGCGGTCGCACAATGGATCGCAATGATCGCGGTATCGGGCGTACGAACAGCCACCAACTTGCTTCATCGCGGTACTTGCTTACCGCCCAAAGTTCTGCCGAGAGTACGGCGTACTTTTCGTAAACGTGGTTTTTCCGGGGAGCATCCCATCCCCGGAACCACACCTTGAGTTGCAACACTCCTACCGCCTGTGCCAAAGTGGAAACTGCTTCAGAGAACTTAATCGGGAAACACAGGTGAGAGCCTATCTTCTCTTTTCCGTATGGTTGCTGAAGCGATTTCTCCGACGAATCTTCCATATCTAGCACCTCCCCAACGCGGCGGATCGCGTCATTCTATTCCGCGAACGCATTCGCTTCCGCGTTCCCCTTGCTGAACATCGCTTCAATGCAACGATTTTCGTATCAGGCCGTCATTCCGTATCAAAGCCCAGGTGTAACGCAGAAATGAACGATTCGCGCCCGGCCCGAATTCGTCCAGCTCGGCGCATTCGTTTTATTCGTCCACGCTGGGGTGCGCCGCTGGACGAATGAATCGCGCCGGGCCTGAATGTCGTTTCCGCTTCCGCTGAGGGGTGGCAAGTTGAGCTTCCCCGTCTCGAGCAATTCGGCGTAAACTCCTCCCGGACGCAGGGAGGCGTCGCCGATGAGTTTGCCGCAGGATGCACCCGTACAACCGTTCCCCCGTTGGCTCTTGGCCGCCGGCTTTCTGTTCGCCTGCGCATATTTGCCGACGCTGGCGGCCCCGTTCGACTTCTTGGACGACGGCAACCTCGTTTACCCGGCCCCGAGCCTGACAGCGCGCGGGCACGTCGAACTCTGGTGGGAGAAAGTCGAGTCGAACGTCGAGCACCTCGGCCCGTTCCGCCCCGCCGTTTGGGCCCACTGGCAATTGCAGGCCAACCT
>JANOSQ010000291.1:0-2374 GCA_031415915.1 Fimbriiglobus sp.
CTTCGGAACCCGCCGCGAGAATTTGTGGGCATCGGCGGGTTCCGAAGACTCCACCCGCCCTACCTCGATCACTCCACCGAGATCGCCATGCGTCGCATTCTCTCCGCGCTCGCTATCGCCGCGCTCCTTCCTGCTTTTGCGCTGGCACAACTCAAGCCGGCGCCGAAACCGGTGACGGCGACACCGGGCGATCAATTGAAAGTCGCCAAGGGCTTCAAGGTCGAACTGCTCTACTCCGTGCCGAAGGAAGAGGAAGGCTCGTGGGTCTCCATGACGACCTTGCCGGACGGTCGGCTCATCGTGTGCGATCAGTACGACAAAGGCTTCTTCGTCGTCACGCCCGCCGACGGTGGCAAGACCCAAGTGAACATGCTGCCGTTGAAGTTCAACGGCAAACCCTTCGGCATGGCCCAAGGATTGTGCTGGGCGTTCGACGCGCTCTACGTCGTCGTCAACGGCAATGGCTCCGGGTTGTACAAGGTCACGGCCTCCAAGAAGGGCGGCGACCTCGACACCGTCGAACTTCTGCGCGAATTCGAAGCCGGCGCCGGTGAGCACGGCCCGCACGCGGTGACGAAGCACCCCGATGGCAAGCGGCTCACGGTGGTTTGCGGCAACCAAACGAAGATGGTGAAGTACGACACGACCAAGGTGCCGCCGCATTGGGGCGAGGATCACCTGCTGCCGCGCTTGCCGGACGGCAAAGGGTTCATGGCCGGGGTGATGGGGCCGGGCGGGTGCATCTACAACGTCACGCCCGACGGCAAGAAGTGGGAACTCTTCAGCGTCGGCTTCCGCAATCAATACGACGCGGCCTACGACACGCAGGGCAACTTGTTCACCTACGACGCCGACATGGAATACGACTTCAACACGCCCTGGTACCGGCCGACTCGCGTCTGCGAAGTGACCAGCGGCAGCGAGTTCGGCTGGCGCAACGGCGCCGGCAAATACCCGGCGCATTACGCCGACAACCTGCCCGGCATCTGCGACATCGGGCCGGGATCGCCCACGGGTGTGGCCTTCGGCACCGGGGCGAAGTTCCCGGCGAAGTACCAGAAAGCGTTCTTCGCGTGCGACTGGAGCTACGGCAAGCTGTACGCGGTGCACATGGAACAGAATGGCAGCGTGAAAAAAGGGACCGCCGAGGAGTTCATCTCGGGGACGCCGCTGCCGCTGACGGACATCGTTGTCAACGAAAAAGACGGCGCGATGTACTTCACGACGGGCGGTCGCAAGACGCAGAGCGGCCTGTACCGCGTGACGTACACGGACAAGATCGTCCCCCCCGTGCTTCCGGATCTCGTCTTCACGGATCACGACGCGGCCATGTTCGACCTCCAGCTGCGGCGTAAATTAGAGGCTTTCCAGGGGCACAAAGACAAGAAAGCCGTCGAGGCGCTGTGGTCCAGTTTGCACCATCCCGACCGATTCGTCCGATTCGCCGCTCGGACGGCTTTGGAATTCCAGCCAACCGCGGACTGGGCCGATCTGGCACTCGGCGAACAGTCCCCGCCCCTCGCCATCACCGCCTTGCTCGCCCTCACCCGCGTGAGCGCCGATTGCCCTTCCCACCAGAAACCGAACAGTCCGAAGCCTGATCCGGCGCTGCGCGGCAAGATCCTCGCCTCCCTCGGCAAGCTCGACTTCGCCAAGCTCACCGTCGAGCAGCGGCTCGAACTCACCCGCGTTTACCACGTCCTGTTCAACCGCTTCGGCATGCCGACCGACGACGAGCGCACAGCGTGGCTCGCGAAGTACGAACCCTCGTTCCCGACGGGCAACCGCTTGGTCGACGGCGAACTCCTCCAAGTGTTCGTCTACCTGCAAGGGGAGAAGACCGCCGTGAAGGGCGTGAAGCTCCTTCAAGAAGGGGCCACGCAAGAAGAACAACTCGAGTACGCCCGCGCCCTGCGGATGCTCAAAGCCGGGTGGACGCCGGAGTCGCGCCAGGGTTACTTCGAGTGGTTCGTGCGCGCTCAGACCTACAAGGGCGGGGCCAGCTTCGGCCGCTTCGTCGAGATGATGAAAGAAGACGCCGTGCGGACCCTGAGCGCTGAAGAGAAAGTGGCGATGAAGCCGATCCTCGACGCCAAAGCTGAGGGGCCGGGAGCCATCGTGCTCAAACCCCGGCCATTCGTGAAGAAGTACACTCTCGACGAACTCGGGCCGATGGTCGAGAAGGGCCTCAAAGCCGGCGGGCGGGACTTCGACGCCGGGCGGAAGATGTTCGCCGCGACCAACTGCTTCGCCTGCCACCGTTACGACAACGTGGGCGGCGCCGCCGGGCCGGACCTCACCGCCATCGCCGGGCGCTTCAGCCAAAAGGACCTGTTGGAATCGATCGTCGACCCGAGCAAGGAAATCAGCGACC
>JANOSQ010000292.1:0-2044 GCA_031415915.1 Fimbriiglobus sp.
AGAAACTTGTTCGAGTGCCAACTCGTGGCGAGCGGTCCGGTCTCCGCCTCGCCATCGCCCACGACTGCGGCGACGATCAGATCGGGGTTGTCGAATGCAGCCCCGAAGGCGTGCGACAGGGCATACCCCAGCTCGCCCCCCTCGTGGATGCTGCCGGGCGTCTCCGGAGCCACGTGGCTGGGGATGCCGCCTGGGAAGCTGAACTGCGTGAACAGTGTCTTCATTCCCGCCTCGTCCTCAGGGACGTTTGTGTACACCTCGGTGTAAGTGCCTTCGAGGTAGGCGTGGGCAACCAGGGACGGACCGCCGTGCCCAGGTCCGGTAATGAAGAGCACGTTCAGGTCGTGCGCCGCGATGATCCGATTAAGGTGGACGTAAATGAGATTCAGCCCGGGCGACGTACCCCAGTGACCGAGCAGCCGGGGTTTGACGTGCTCCCGCCGGAGCGGCTCCCTCAGCAGCGGGTTGTCGAGCAAGTAGATCTGGCCAACCGACAGATAGTTGGCCGCGCGCCAGTATGCGTCGATGTTCGAGATTCCGACAGGGGACAACGATTCGTTCATGAGGTTTCCTATCATCGGGGAGCGTTTTCCAGTGGATGGTTGATCGGCAAGGAAGTGATCGCCTGCGCCGCGTGCCGCGCGATGACCGCTTCCTCGGCAGCCGGGATGCGAAGAATGGAGACCTGGCTCCCGGCGGCGTTTAGACAGCAGCCTGCCGCCGAGTTGGCACCTTTGTCCAACACCACACCGAGCCACCCGAGCCTGTCGCATACCTTCTCGCGAACCTCCGGCGAATTCTCGCCGATCCCGCCGGTGAAGACAAGTGCGTCGAGACCTTCGAGCGCGGCCGCCATCGCACCGATTTCCCTGGCTACCCGGTAGCAGAACAGGTCTACTGCCTCGGCGGCTTCGGGAGCAAGGCTGCCCAGCAGATCCCGTATGTCCGAACTGATCCCGGACACCCCGAGCAGCCCGGACTCGCGGTCGAGCAAGCGTTCGAGCTGCTCCGGCGTCATTCGCTCGTGCCGAAGCAGGTAAAGGATGACTCCGGGGTCGATCGCCCCGGCCCGGGTACCCATGAGTAGCCCGTCGAGCGGGGTAAAACTCATGGTCGTCGCAACACTCTTGCCGGCCAGCAGAGCGCACAGGCTGGCCCCGCTCCCGAGGTGGCAAACGACCGTCCGCCCGGCTGCGGCAAGCGGGTCGATCCCCGGCAATCGAAAGGCGACGGACTCGTAGGAGAGACCGTGGAATCCGTACCGCTTCACGCCCTTATCGAAGTACGCCCGCGGCAGGCCGAGCATCCGCTCATACTTCGGCATCGTGGCGTGGAACGCGGTGTCAAAGCAGGCGACCTGCGGAACTCCCGGAAAGAGGCTCGCCGCGTTCCGGATCTCGGCCAGGTTGAGCGGTTGATGCAACGGGGCGAGAGGGACGAGAGACTCCAGATCAGTCAATACTTCCGGGGTAACGCGGACCGGCGCGGCGAACCGGTCTCCGCCGTGGACAACGCGGTGCCCGATTGCGGCGATGGTTCGCCCCGGTAACCGCGTCGCGAGTGTGTCGAGTACGACCCGGAGAAGCGACGAACGGTCGGCAGTCGGCTGCGTGCCGAGAGGTAGTAGCTCCCGCCCGTTCCCGTCTTCGAGCCAGAGTCGGGGCTCGCCCGCCGTGTGGTTAGTCCGTTCGACCCCAGCGCGCACTTCGAGCCGGTCTCCTAAGAACGCGGCGAGCTTGAGACTCGACGAGCCGGCATTCAACACCAAAATTAGTGGGTCACTTGGCATGACAATACTTCCACAGAAGAAGTTGGCGACGTCGCAACGAACTCTGATGTTGACCGCTCCACGTTCACTTCCTGTTCGGCCTCCAGCCAGAACTCAACCCCGTTTCCCGCCGGACACCCAGCCGCTTCCCATTTGCGGTGGGCGAGCGCTCGAATCGTGTCTTCGCAGTCCTCAGTAGGCTGCCGGCTCGATGGACACGCGGCTTCGCACCCTTGTGCGCCGGTCAGCATCACGGTTGCATTGGGGTCGGCGATG
>JANOSQ010000293.1:0-1926 GCA_031415915.1 Fimbriiglobus sp.
GATCCTGCTCTGCTCGTTCCTGCCCGAACCGTTCCCCTCGCCGAGCTACGTGTTCGCCCAGATGCGGGTGATCCTGCGCCGCTGTTGAGTTGTGGGGGTGCACCGGGCGTCTCGCGGTTTGGTATTTTTACAACCGGGCGAGACGCCGGTTCCACCATGAAATCGACTCATTACGCCGGCGGGGCCATCGATGCCATCCACGCGTCCATGGCCGCTTGCATCTCGGCTTCGGTCATGTCCTTCTTGTGCGTCCCGAGCGTCCACTTGTGGCCGGACGGATCGACGACGGTTCCGCTGCGGTCGCCGTAGAACTGGTCTTCCACCGGCTTATCCACGGTCGCCCCGGCCGCGAGGGCTTTGGCGTACGCCGCATCGCAATCGGCCACGTAGATCATCATCCCGGTCGGAGTGCCGCCGAGCGTCAGCGGGCTTTTGTACCCCCAATCGGGGTTCTCGTCGCCGAACATGAAGGGCGAATCGCCGATCTTCATCTCCGCGTGGGCGATCCCGCCGCCCGGCATCGTCAACTTCAGAATGAGCTTGGCCCCGAAGGCCTTCTCGTAAAAGGCGATGGCCGCCTCGCCGCCGCGCACCGTGATATACGGGGTGAGGCTGTGGTACCCGTCGGGAATGGCTTTGGTCGACATCGCGGTGGCTCCGAGGTGGTGATGTTCATAACGACATTGTGAACAATATCACATTAAACGCGATGCGTCCACTCATTCGCGGGATTTCGCCCCGGATTCTTTTCACGCCGCCTCGGCGTTCTGATACAGCCGGGTGAACCCGCGCTGCTCTTCTTTCTCGACCATGTCCAAATAGGCCTGTTCCGTCTGCATCCCGACGCTGCGGACGCTCACCAGCACGACTTTGTTGTCGGCCATCGTCTGGAAGACCATCGCCATGACCGCCGTGTTCAGCACGTCGTCCACCAGCTTCATTTCGAGCCGGCGGTGTCGGAGAATCGCGGAGCCGACTTCCTTCATCACGCGGATTTGCCCGACCGTCTTGGCGATCGACTTCTGGTCGCCCTCGATGTCCAGCTCGTAGTGGTTCTTGCGGATGCGGCCCTTCAAGTCCTGCAAACTGCCGTGGAAGATCAACTGCCCCTTGTTCAGCACCGCGGCGTGGTTGCAAACCTCGTCCACGTCCGTGAGGTTGTGGCTACTCAGGATCAGAGTCTTGTCGGCCGCGAGTCGCTTGATGAGTTCGAGCATCGACCGGCGGGCTTCGATGTCGAGTCCGTGCGTCGGTTCGTCCCAGATCAAGAGGTCGGGTTCGTTGATCAAACTGGCGGCGACGGCGAGACGGGCGGTCATTCCGGGGGTGAAGTAGGCGATCGGTTCCCCGGCGTGCGGCAGCAGATCGACGGCGCGGATCAGCGAGGCGAGCTTCGGTTTGCGCGAGTTTGCGGCCATGCCGAAGAGCCGGCCGATGTAATCGAGGTAGACGATGGGCGTCATGCCCTTCGGGAACTGCGGGTTCGTCGGGATGTAGCCGATGCGACGGCGCAGGTTCGCGGCGTTGGGGCTCATCCGGCTGCCGAAGACTTTGGCCCAGCCGGCGGTGGGCGTGTGCAAGCCGAGGATCAGGCGCAGGAACGTGGTCTTGCCGGCGCCGTTGGGGCCGAGGAGGCCCAGCACCGTCCCCGGCTCGATGGCGAGGGTGGCGTCGTTCAAGGCGATCTGGCGGTTCTGGTAGATCTTCGTCAGGTGCGACGTCTCGATCACCAGCGCCGCGGCGTCCGTGGCCACAGCCGCTCCCCGTCGTTGGTTCCGCAATTCCGGCGGGATAGCGAAGACGCGGGGCGGACACAAGGGGAATATCGGGGTGGGTGCACCAACGGATTCTGGCGGTCTCGGGGAAAGACCTTCTTCGCGAGCGGGGGACGTCAGTCCCCCGTGGCATCGACAGACCATCCATTTC
>JANOSQ010000294.1:0-9705 GCA_031415915.1 Fimbriiglobus sp.
CGGGAAGACGACGCAGGTCTGTCTGCGCGTCTTGTGGGAACTGGGACGCGATCCGAATTTGCGGATCAAAATTGTCTGCGCATCGGAGAGCATTGCGATCGACCGATCGCGGTTCCTACGGCGGAGCATCGAACAAAACCCCAGGATTCACAGGGTCTTCCCGAAGCTCCGCCAGAGCGAACCGTGGCTGGCGTCGAGCTTCGCGGTGGCGCGGGGGCCGGGGATACTGGGCGTCCCGATCACCGGAAGGACGGGGCTGACGCGAAGTTTCGCGAGGTGACTCTTGGACGCCGCGTCACCCACTCCTACAATACCCCATTGATACACACGGCTCGTCTCGTGGCCCGCGACGCTTGTGCGCGGGCCGCTCCTTTCAGATTGCACCATGGCCACCAAGATCAAAACGAAGTCCCTGCCGCTGACGCACGCCGCGGCGGAACCGGCCGCGCCGTCGGCGATGAAGGGGAGCTACGCCTTCATCAGCTTGGGTTGCCCGAAGAACCTCGTCGATTCCGAGCGGATGCTCGGCAAGCTCGCCCAAGACGGCTACGCGTTTCAGTCCGACACCGACGGCGCCGATGTCGTCGTCATCAACACCTGCGGGTTCATCGAACCGGCCCGGCAGGAATCGCTCGGCGTCATCCGCGAAATGCTGGCGCTGAAACGCGCCGGGCGCATCGGCTCGGTCGTCGTCGCGGGGTGTTTGGCCGAGCGCCAAGGCGACCTGCTTCTGAAGGAAGTGCCCGACGTCGATCAGATCGTCGGCGTCTTCGGCCGCGAGGAGATCGCTTCGGTCGTGGATCGCGCCGTGTTGCACCGCGAGGAGCAGCGCTCGGTCTTCCGCCCCGCCCCGGTGCGCGCCCAAGAAGATACCTCCCGGCTGCGCATCACCCCGCGGCACTTCGCCTACCTCAAGATTTCCGAGGGGTGCGACCGCCTGTGTACCTACTGCGCCATCCCGCAGATGCGCGGCAAGCACGTGACCAAGCCGATTGAAGAAGTGATCCGCGAAGCGCGCGAACTCGTTTCCGACGGCGTGCGCGAATTGATCCTCGTGGCGCAGGACACAACCTACTACGGAATGGATCTCTACGGCAAAGTCCGCCTCGCGGAATTGCTCCGCGAACTCGATACGGTCGAGGGGTTGAATTGGATCCGCGTGCTGTACGTTTACCCCGAACACGTCTCGGACGAACTCCTCGAAACGCTCGGGAACGCGAAGAAGATCATCCCGTACCTCGATATGCCGCTGCAGCACATCAGCGACCGCGTGCTGAAGCGCATGGTGCGCCGGGTGGATCGCAAGGCGACCGAGACGCTCATCGCGAAGATGCGCCGAGCGATCCCGAATCTGGCGTTGCGCACGACCTTCATCGCCGGGTTCCCCGGTGAGACCGACGCGGAATTCGAGGAACTCAAACAGTTCGTGAAGGAGCAGAAGTTCGAGCGCGCCGGCGTCTTCCCCTACAGCTTGGAACCGGGCACCCCGGCCGAGAAACTCGACGGCCACATGCCGGAGGAAGTGAAAGCCGCCCGGGTCGCGGGGATCATGGAAGTCCAGCAGCAAGTCGCCTTCGATTGGGCCGCCGCCCGCGTGGGGCAGGAACTCGAGTGCATCATCGACGGGCCGGACCCCGAGTTCGCCAACCACTTCAAAGCCCGGAGCTACGCCGACAGCCCGGACATCGACTGCGAAGTGCGCGTGAAAGGGAAGAACCTCCGCGGCGGCGACTTCGCCAAAGTGAAGATCACCGCGGCGGATGGGTACGATCTGGCCGGGCGTGTGGTCGGGAATGCTTGGTAACTGTCGGGAGTGAATCATGAACCTGCCGGAAAATCTCGTCACAACCGACCCCGCACGCATGGGCGGAACGCCGGTTTTCGCGGGCACACGGGTACCCGTGAGGACCCTGTTCGATCACCTCGCGGACAGCAATGGACTCGAAGTGTTCTTAGAGGATTTCCCAACTGTCACCCGGGAGCAAGCGCTCGCGGTCATATGCATAGCCGGTGAAACGGTGGTGGCCAATGCGCGTGCTGCTTGACGAATAATGCCGAACCGCTTTCGCCGCGAACTCCCGGGTCACGATGTGGCCACGATCCGCGAAATGGGCTGGGCCGGCAAGCAGAATGGTGAACTGCTGGCATCGATGCAATCCGCGGGCATCGAGGTGTTGATCACCGTGGATCAAAATCTCCGCTACCAGCAGAACCTCGCGGCATCGTCCATAAGCCTTTTGGTGATGATCGCGAGAACGAACAAGCTCGAAGATCTCATTCCTCTCGCCGAAACGGTTCGTATCGCCCCAGTGACGCTGCCGCCAGGTTCGATTATTGAAATCGGCAGTTGACACTCATTTCGCAAACAACTTCGGCAGCTCCTTGACCACCGCCGCCACCGCCTCGTCATTCAGCTCGTCGGCGCGGAAGGCGAAGTTGGCGACCACTTTCTTTTTCGCGAAGAGCAGCACGGTGACATCCGCCTCGGCGGCGAGCTTGTAGGCGGGCGGGCCGTCCACGTCCTCGAAGGCGCCGACGGGGACATTCTTGATGGCCGAAGCCTTCGACCATTTCGCCAGCCCATCGAGGTCGGCTTTGGCCGAGAGCTGCGTTACCCAAACTTTGAACCCGGCGTCCTTCCGATTCGGCAATTCGGCATCGAGCTTCACGGCGAGCTTGGCCAACTGCGGCGACAGCAAACGGGCGAAGATCACGGCCGTGGGTTTGTCGTCCTGCTCGCAGATGTAGCAGGTCTGCTGGCCGCGCTGCGGCCCGGTGGCCACGAGGAAGCTGTACGGCCCCGGGCGCTGCCCCACGGGCACCCCCGAGACGCACGGATCGGCGGCGCCGGCGAACGCGGGGAACAGCAGCAAGGCGGCGATGCGGAGCATGGTGGAGACTCGGGTGGAAGCGATCACTCCGCTAGGAGTTCATCCAATGTCACGGGGCAGGTTTCGGGGAACGTTTCCGCTGGCAAACCCGATTCGGTCGCGGCCAGCACCACCGCGCGCGGATAAACTTCATCGATGATTTCGATGGCGTAGTTGTAGAGGACTCGGCTCGCGCACACTTCGTCCCGCAATTCGAAGCGCCGGGTCAGCAGCGTCGCGACCCAACTGCCCGATCGTTGATCGGGTTGATACTCCCATTTGAGCCAATGGGCCAGAAGGATACGGAGTCGGCTCTTCACCTCGCGGTGTTCGCGTTTCGCCATGGATTCGAGCAACTCCTTCAAGTTGACGAAATCGAGGGACTCCGTTCGACCCTGTTCGATCAGTTCAATCATCGCCCCGTACCATGCGACTTCGTCGCGCTCGTAGAGGTCGTAAAGGGTCAGAGATCCGGCGGTGGCGATCATGGCGTCCTCCCTCAATTCGGTTTGCTCACAGAACTGGCCGCCGGGATCACGGGCACCTTCAGCGCCCGCTTGCCCATGTCCGCTTTCAGCGACTCGAAATCCTTCGGCTCCGCTTTCGCCCACGCCTTGTGCGCCACCTTTAGATAGCGGTAGGCTTCCTCGGTGCGGCCCAAGCGTTCGCACAGTGCCCACAATCCGAGTGCCCCGCGCGCACTCCCCGCGTCGTGGGCCAGCGCTTCTTGGAATGCTTCCTCGGCTTCGGTCGCCGATCCGCCTTCGAGGGCCGCGATGCCCCACGCTTCCATGTAGTACGCCCCGCCGCCCCACGCGTGGTGGCCGAAGTCGTTCTTCGTTTTTTCGATGATCCGCTTGAACAGCTTGCAGCCTTCGACCACTTGTCCCGTCTGGCAGAGCAACCGGCCCTGCACTTCCCACGCCCGGTACTCGTTGCGGCCGGCGCCGGGGCGTTTCGTCCCCGCGTCGCGGAGGATGTCGACCTCGGCTTGGGCCTTCTTCACGTCCCCTAGTTCCAAGGCGACGATCGCGGCGTGGTAGGCCGCGCCGGGTTTGTCCGTCTTCCGCATCGCCTCGATCGTCTTGGTGGTCTCCGCCCAATCTTTCTGGGCGACGGCCGTGCGGAACCATTCGTTCCGGAAGGTGTAGCCGTACCCTTTGGCGTCGGCTTGGAGCAACTTCACTTCCGCGAAGCGACCGTCGTGGACGAGGCTCTTCGTCAGGATGTCCATGTGGTGATTGAACTGGTGGTCTTCTGCCGGTTTCACGCCCTGGTACTTGTGGTAGGCCTTTTGCAATTCGACGGCTTTGGAACTCCAGTCGGAAGTCTGCTGCCACTTGCCGATGCGAGTTCCCAAGTGGGCCTGCATGTGGAAGGCGTGCGGAATCCCCGGCGACGACTCGATGTACTTCTCGGCGTAGGGCCAGCCGAGCCCCGGCCGGCGGATGTTCTCGTAGAAGTGGACGAACTCGTGGTTCGCCCCCGGGTGGAGCGGGTTCACCTTCAGCAGCATCTTGTAAAACGGCGCCGCCGCGTACTGCCCCTCCGCGATCTGGGCGCGGGCGAACCAGCCCTCTTCGTCGTCGTCGTAGAGCGTCAGCAGTTCGTCGAGGGTCGCGGTCGCTTTCTTCTTGCGCTCCTCGGGGGTCACACCGGGCAGCATCCCTTTTTCTTGCAGCTTCGCCGTAATGAGAAGTTGCTCGCGGTGGCTCGCTTTCGACAGGAGCGCCTTCGCTTGGTCGATGCTGAAATCGCGCGGGGACTTGGCGAAGCGATCCGGGATCTTGCTACCGGCCCCGGCGATGGCGCCGAACCCGGCGGGCGACGGCGACTTGCTCCCGCCACCCCATTTTTCGAGGGAGCGGTGCAGCCCGAGCCAAGCGATCGCGCACTCGGGGTCGTGCTTCAGCGCGGTTTCAAATGAGCGGGCCGCTTCGATCCAGACGTACGAGTAGTAGAAACCGAGGGCCTGATCGCAGAACTTCTGGCACTCCGGCGATGTCGTGCTGATCGGGTACTTCAACAGGCAAAGGTTCTCGAAGGGCTTGCTCGGCGACAACCCGGTCAGCGGCATCGGCGGGTCGGGCAACATCCGCGGAGCCGGGGCGACTTCGCTCGCGGAGGCGATTCCACAACAGGCAAAGGCCAGAGCCAAACAGCGGTGCAGCATCGATGTGCCCTTCGGAGAAGGTCATTCGGCAGGTCAATAAAGTTTACCTCACGAGTGAGGATTTGGGTAGAGATTGCTCGAAGAAAAGAGGAACACGGATGACACGGATCAAAAGGCGGGATGAAGAGGATCTGAGAAAGAATGATTTCGATCCGATCCTCTTCATCCCGCCTTTTGATCCGTGTCATCCGTGTTCGTCTGGACTTGGTTCGGAAGCTCCGACCGCATGCGCAGGTAGGCGATGTAGCAGACCAACCCCAGGCCCCATTCGATGAGGCGGAGCGACAATCGCGCTGCGATCCCCTCCGTGGGCCCGCGGCCGATCAACTCGTACAGCCCGCCGAAGCTGAGTTCCGAGAAGCCCAACCCGCCCGGCAGCGGCACCAAGGCTTGGAAGATGTAGCCGATCGGCAGGATCACGAAATGCTCGGGCAGTGTCGCCACGAAATTTGGATCGCGCGGCGGGAAGATGCGGGCCGCGAAATCGAACGAGAGCATCATCAGCGTGTGAGCGAACGCGGAGATCACCACACCCAGCAGCACGGTGCGCGGGCGCCGGCCGTATTGCACCGCGGTGAACCAGAGTTCCGACAACACCGGTCCGAAGCGCCGCACTTTCGCCAATCGTTCGGCGAAGCGCTGCCGGCGGCGCTGCGGCAACAGGGCGATGACGATGTAAGCCACCGCTCCGATTCCCGCGAGCACGGCGCAGACTTGGATGATCACCCGCAGCGGGGCACCCTTCTCCGGATCGTTGATGTTCGGATCGCCCGCCAGCCAGAAGCTTCCGCCGACGGCGGCGCCGAATAGCAGTAATCCGAAGAGGCCGAGCATCCGGTCGGCGACGACGGTGGCCACGGCCGCGGCCTTCCGCGTCGGCGAGTCTTTGGCGATGACGTACGCTTTGACGAAGTCGCCGCCGATGGAGCCGGGCAGGAACGTGTTGTAGAAGGTGCCGACCATGCCCAAACGGAAGGCGTCGCGGAGGCGGAATGGGATATCGACGGCCCGCACCAGCATCCACCACCGGACGTACTGGCTGACGATGATGCCGACGTAGAGCAGCGTCGCCAACAGGACGTTGACGAAGTCCATCGCGCTGAATTTGAGTTCTTTCAGCCCGGACCAGTTGAGGCCGATGACGAGGCCGAGCAGGAGGATCGCCGCGAGGTACTTGATGGCGCTCTTGATGATCGACGACCGGGACGAACTCACGCCGCTTCTCCGCACGATGGCCGAACGATGCGTCATTGTGCGGAAACGCGGGCGATTCGGCGACCGCGGAAATGGCCCCGCTCGCGGTCCAGCGGTGGGGTCGGGCAAATTTTTCTGCAAACCTTTATCGGCAGTTTTCCGGCCTGAAAGGTCGGTTCTGTCAGCCCAGGTCGGAGACGGCGCAGCCGTCGGAGGCCTGGGAACAACGATTCCCCTCTGAAATCCGGCCTGTCAGGCCGGTTCATTGGCCTTGAACCGCCCTGACAGGGCGGGATCCGCGCTCGTTGCTGTACCCAGGCCTCCGACGGCTGCGCCGTCTCCGACCTGGGCTGACAGAACCGACCTTTCAGGCCGGAAAACGGCTTGCCAAACAGATTTGTCACACCCCCCGCGGTGGCTTCCCGGCCGCGCCCGGCATATCCTTTCCTTGATTCCCCCACTCGCTCAGGATTCCCCCGATGACCACCCCACCGTTGCTGCGCGGGCGCACTTACGAAAACATCACCGAGACGTACGGGAACACGCCCCTCATCAAGCTGAAGCGGGTCACCGAAGGCTGCGTCGCCAGCATTTGCGGTAAGCTCGAGAACTTCAACCCGCTCTGGAGTGTGAAGGATCGCATCGGCGTGGCCATGCTCGATGCGGCCGAGGCCGCGGGGAAGGTCACCAAGGACACGGCCATCATCGAGGCGACCTCGGGGAACACCGGCATCGGGCTGGCCTTCGCCTGCGCCGCCCGGGGCTACCGGCTCATCATCACCATGCCCGAGAGCATGTCGCTCGAACGCCGGCGGCTGTTGAAGGCGTTCGGGGCCGAGCTGCACCTGACACCGCGCGAACTCGGCATGAAGGGGGCCGTGGCCAAGTCGGAGGAACTATTCCGCGAGTTCGGCGGCGAGCCGAAGGCGTTCATCCCGCAGCAATTCCAGAACCCGGCCAACCCGGAGGTCCACCGCCGCACGACGGCCGAGGAAATCTGGCGCGACACCGCCGGGGAGATCGACATCTTCGTGTCGGGCGTCGGCACCGGCGGCACCGTCACCGGTTGCGGGGAGGTGTTCAAGGCGCGTAAGCCGGGCGTGAAGATCATCGCCGTGGAACCGGCGGCCAGCCCGGTCATCACGCAGTTCATGGCGGGCAAACCGCTGCAGCCGGGGCCGCACAAGATCCAAGGGATCGGCGCGGGGTTCATCCCCGGCAACCTCAACACGAAGATCCTCGACGAAGTGATCCAAGTGACGGACGACGAGTCGTTCGAGATGGCCCGCCGGCTGGCGAAGGAAGAGGGGATGCTGTGCGGCATCAGTTGCGGTGCGGCGGCCGCGGCGGCGGTGAAAGTCGGGATGCGGCCGGAGAACGCGGGCAAGCTGATCGTGGTGATTCTGCCCGACCTCGGGGAGCGCTACCTGAGCACGGCGCTCTACCCGCAGGAGTGATGGTGCGGGGGTGTAAAAGAAGCGATTACGGACATTTCGCCCCGTCCGGCGGCGCGGTACGATGGAGGGCCGTGGGATTTCCCACGGCCCGTTTTCGTTTCCGGGGGAGCCGATGTTGCGAATCGCGACACTTCTGTTGGTTCTCGTATCACCGCTCGCCCCGGCCGCCCCGGTCCCGAAGGAGAAGCCCAAAGAAGTCGACCCGATGTTGGGGAAGTGGAAGGTGGAGGAGATGCTGGTGGCCGGTCGAGCGACCGGGAAAGTGACCAAAGACTCGGGGGCCACCATCGACAAGGACAAGATGGTCTTCACAGGGAACCTCAAAGAACCGGATGATCCGTTCGGCTACAAACTCGATCCGGACAACAAGAAACAGATCACCCTCAGCCACATGAGGAAGCCCGGCGAATTCCTCGACTTCAAGGGGATCTTCGAACTCGATGGCGATTCGCTGATCGTCGTTTTCGCCCTCGATCCGAAAGCGGCTCGGCCCATGGCTGCGAAGTCGGGCCCCACCGTGGCCTATGTGAAACTCCTGCGGATCAAAGAGGAGAAGAAATGATGCTGCGTTCCCTCGTCATACTCCTGCTCGCGGTGCCGTTGGCTTCGGCGGCGCCGGTGCCGAAGGAGCTGAAGCAGAACGACGCGCAGCGGATCCTGGGCACGTGGGACATGGTTCTGCATTCCCGGGCGGGCGGCGCCCCCAAGGTCGGCACGGCCAAGTGGCGTCTCGAGCGCGACGGCAAAGCCTTCATCATGAATTCGGGCGACACGGCCATCTCCTACAAGCTCCACCGGGAGCTGTCGCCAAAAGGCTTCGATTGGGAGAGGCCGACTTCATCCCACCCCGGCCTGTACGAATTGAGCGGCGACACGTTGAAGGTCGTCATCACATGTGGCAACAGCACGGTTCGGCCGACGGAACTCAAGCCCGGTCCCGATGTGATCTACTGCGAGTTCAAGCGCGTCCCCGCGGAGGCGAAGAAATGATCCGCCTGCAGGGCTTCGACCGCAACCGCCAGTTTCACACCTACCACTTTGTCCGCGCCGGGGAATCGAAATGAGCCGGATGTCCGCTATCACGCTGCTCGCTTTCTCGTCCGCCCTCGCCGCGGCACCCGTGCCGAAAGAGGTCAAGAAGGCGGAGAAATTCGAAGGCACTTGGCAAGTCGAATCGACGGTCGCGTTCGGCCGGCTGGTGAACGTCGGGGCGGCGAACCAGCATTGGACGCTCGACGCCGAGGGGAACATGAAATCGCACAACGGCCCCACCGTGCCCGACAACGCTCTCAGCAGTGTTCGATTCGTGATCGATCCCAAGTTGAAGACGCTCGACTACACATACACCAACGGGAACAATCCCCCTTACCCCGGCACTTACGAACTGACCGGCGACACACTCAAGGTCAGCTGCAATATCAAAGGCACCGGGAACCGCCCCACGACGACCGAACCCGGGCCCGATGTTTACGTTTGGACCCTCAAGCGCGTGAAGGAGGGGAAAAAATGAGGGGTATCGCACTGCTCCTCTTCGTCGCTTACACGTTGCCGCTGAACGCGGCGCCGGTGCCGAAAGAATTGAAGGCCGAGACGTTCGCAGGCACTTGGAAGGTCGTAATGATCGCAGCCTACGGCGACGAAGAATCGTGCCTCAGCGACCAACATTGGACGATCGACGAGCAGGCGAACTTGACGCAGCACGTCGGCCGCAAGCTACCCGCCGGCCTGGCGCCGCATGTGCGCTTGACCATCGATCCGAAATCGAGATCGCTCGAATACAAATACACCGGCGGCGATGCGAGCTTCCCCGGGCTGTACGCCTTCGACGGCGACACGCTCAAGGTTTGCTACAAACTCACGGGCGACGCCAAACGCCCTTCGGAAGTTATGGCCGGCCAGGACGTTTACCTCTGGATCCTGAAGCGCGTGAAGGAGGCGAAGAAATGATCCGGTTCACTCTGATCGCATTCGCCTTCACAGCGTTCCCCATCCACGCCGCGCCGGTGCCGAA
>JANOSQ010000295.1:0-3029 GCA_031415915.1 Fimbriiglobus sp.
CGCGTTCATGCACCTCGCCGATTTCGACGAGTTGCTCGTCACGAACCGCATCTGGACCGAACCGAGCCAGATCGACGCGAAGCTGACGGACCTGACCGAACACATGGAAAACGTGATCCAGAAGTACCTCCGCAACCAGTACAAGAGCATCGAGGAATACAACCGCGCCGCCGGGGAGGTGGCCGAGCCATACCGCGTCCTCGTGATCGCCAATTTCCCCACGAACTTTACACCCGATGCGGCGCGGCGGCTCGTCAGCATCATGAGCAGCGGCCCGGCCTGCGGTGTCTGCACGCTCCTCGGCGTGGATACGGCGGTGGCGCTGCCGCGCGATTTCCGCCTCGCCGACCTCGAACAAGTGTCGTTGAACCTCGCATGGAAAGACGGTGCGTTCCACGCCACCGATCCGGCGCTGGCCCCGTTCCCGCTGACCCTCGACAAGCCACCGACCTCCGGCGACCTCGTGACCATCGTCCGCAAAATCGGCGAGGCCAGCCGCAACGCCGCCCGGGTCGAAGTTCCCTTCGAGTTCATCGCGCCTTTGCCGGAGCAAGTCTGGGCCGCCAGCACCCAAACCGGGTTCAACATCCCCATCGGTCGCTCGGGTGCGACCAAGCGGCAGATCCTCTCGTTGGGTCGCGGCACCGCGCAGCACGCCCTGATCGCGGGCAAAACCGGCTCCGGCAAATCGACGCTGATGCACGCGCTCATCACCAACCTCGCGATGACCTACCGCCCCGAGGAAGCCGAACTCTACTTGATCGACTTCAAGAAGGGGGTCGAGTTCAAAATGTATGCCGAGATGCAACTGCCGCACGCGCGCGTCATCGCCATCGAGAGCGAACGCGAGTTCGGCCTGAGCGTCCTCCAGCGGCTCGACGGCATCTTGAAAGAGCGCGGCGATCTCTTCCGCTCCCTCGGCGTCAACGATTTCCCGAGCTACCGCGATTTGAACCGCCCCGAACCGCTCCCGCGAATTCTGCTCGTCGTCGATGAATTCCAAGAGTTCTTCGTCGAAGACGACAAGCTCGCGCAGGAAGCCGGGTTGCTCGTCGACCGCCTCGTCCGCCAAGGGCGCGCGTTCGGCGTCCACGTCATCCTCGGTTCGCAGACCCTCGGCGGCGGGTACTCGTTGCCGCGCAGCACAATCGACCAGATGGCCGTGCGCATCGCCCTCCAGTGCAGCGAGGCCGATGCCCAGTTGATCCTCAGCAAGGACAACTCGGCCGCGCGGTTGCTGACCCGACCCGGCGAAGCGATTTACAACGACGCCAACGGCCTGCAAGAGGGGAACAACCCGTTCCAAGTCGTCTGGCTCTCCGAAGATCGCCGCGAAGCGATTCTGGAGAAACTGCGCGAGCGCCCGCATTCGCCGTCGCGCTGTTTGGTTTTCGAAGGGAGCGCCGCCGCGGAACTCCACGAGAACGCCATGCTGCAACGCCTGCTCGCTTCCCCGAATGAAACCGGCCCCGCGACCCTCTGGCTCGGCGACGCCATCGCCATCAAGGATCCCACCGCCGTGGTATTCCGCCCGCAATCCGGCGCCAACCTCTTGCTGATCGGTCAGTCCGAAGAAGCGTCGCTGGCCATCGCCACTGCCAGCCTGGTGTCACTGGCGGCGCGGTACCGCGATCCGAGCATCGCCGCGGTGCTCGACGGCACCCCGGACGATTCCGAATTCGCCGATACCCTTCGTGGCGTCTGTTCATCCTTGCGACTCGCCCCGCTCGTCGAACGGGCCGAGTTGAGCGCGACCATCGCCAAGTTCGCGGCGGAGGTCGATGGGCGCTTGAACGGGACAGTTGCCGACCGGTCGCCCCGGTTCCTCTTCGTCCATGGGTTGCACCGCCTGCGGGAACTCCGCAAGGCCGAAGACGATTTCGGCTACGGCCGCCGGGGCGAGAAAGTCGCATCGTCCGGGGATCAGTTCACGACAATCCTGCGCGAAGGCCCGGCCGTGGGAATCCACGTAATCGCGTGGTGCGACAGCGTGATGAACCTCACGCGGGCCGTGGATCGGCAGGGGATGCGCGAGTTCACGCTGCGCGTTCTGTTCCAGATGAGCGCCAACGATTCGGCCCAACTCATCGACACGCCCGCGGCGAGCCGGCTGGGTCGGATGCGGGCACTTTACGTCGAAGAGGGCACGGAGCGGCCCGAGAAGTTCCGGCCCTACGGCCAACCCTCCACGGCGTGGCTGAAGGAGATCGGTGCGAAACTCTGGTTGCAACTTCCGACGATTTCGACTGAACCCAACAAGGGCGAACTGCCGATGCAACCGGATGACAACACTTTGACGCGAACCAGCGATTGACATGAGCAAACCCGGCCTCCCGCGAATCGCAATCCTCGGCGGTGGGCCGATCGGTCTCGAAGCGGCCCTGTACGCGAAAGAAGCCGGTTGCAAGGTGACGGTGTTCGAACAGGGGCAAGTCGCCGAATCGGTGAATCGCTGGGGCTTCGCCAAAATGTTCACCCCGTTCGGGTTGAACGTCTCGTCACTCGGCAAACAAATCCTGCGCGACGACCGTAGCGTCGCGAAGCTCCCCGCCGATACCGAGTACCTGACGGGCCGAGAATACCGCGAGGCGTACTTGCTGCCCTTGGCGACGGGCATTTTGAAAGACGCCATCCGATCCCCCGCCGCGATCCTCAGCATCGGCCGGGCCGGGTGGCGCAAGACCGACCGCCCCGATCCGCGCAAAGCGATTCCACCGTTCCGCCTGCTGGTGCGCGAAGCGAACAACATCGACCGCTTCGAAACCGCCGATGTCATCCTCGATTGCACCGGCACCTACAACCGGCCCAACTGGGTCGGCGACGGCGGCATCCCAGCGGCCGGGGAAATCGCGGCCCGCCCGCAGCTTCCGTACTGGCTTGAAGATGTTCGCGCGGCGAAGAAGGCGAACTATTCCGGCAAGAGCACGATCCTGATCGGCAGTGGTTACTCCGCAGCGACCACGATGTGCGGCCTCGCGGAATTGGCGGAAGAAAATCAATCGACGTGGGTCATCTGGCTGACGCACGGC
>JANOSQ010000296.1:0-2512 GCA_031415915.1 Fimbriiglobus sp.
TTGGACCGGCACTCCGGACGAGGGCGACCCGCAGCGGATCGAACTCTGCAGCGTGCCCATCGGGCAGATCCGCAAGTTCCTCGAAGACAAAAAGCCGGCCTTTGTCTGGGATCACCTCGACGACGAGTGGAAGAAGCTCGATGCGAAGCAACTCCGGCCCGGCCTCGTGATCCTGCTCCACGTCGATGCGGGCGGGTATTCGGACCTCGGCTGGGATGTGGGCAGCAAAGCGAAGGTGACGCCGTATCCGCCGAAGGAGAAGGACATGCCGGAAGGCGCGGCGTCCGATCCCAATTCCGCGAGTGCCGCCAAACGGACGATCGCGGAACACACGGCCAAAGTGTATGCCGAATTGGAGATATTGCTGGACGAGATCGACCTGCCCGACTTCGCCGATACGCTGCGGATCGCGGCCCGCTGGCACGATGTCGGCAAGGCGCACGATGCGTTTCAAGCCGGCATGAGGAGGGCCAACCCCGACTTGCCCCCGGATCAATTGTGGGCCAAGTCCGGGACGAAGCGCAAGTTGACCTGCGGCCGCAAACACCTCCGGCACGAGCTGGCGTCGGCGCTGGCGGCATTGCAGCGCGGGTTGCCCTTCTTCGTCGCCTACTTGATCGCCACGCACCACGGCAAGGTGCGGCTGAGCATCCGCAGCCTGCCCGGGGAAGCGGAGAAGATCAAGGAAACGCCGCCGCCGGAACTGTTCGCGCTCGGGGTCTACCACGGCGATGTCCTGCCGACCGTCGAACTCGGCGACGGCGAAATCTGGGACGCGGCGGCGCTCGATCTGACACCGATGCGGTTGGGTGGCGACAGCAGTTGGACGGGCCGCGCGCTCGACTTGCTGGCGGAACTCGGCCCGTTCAAGCTGGCCTACTTGGAAGCGATCCTGCGCGCGGCCGACTGCCGGGCGAGCGCAAAGGAGGCCCGAGGTGAATGAGATCCCGCTGCCCGGCTGCACGCCGGAACCGCTGAGAGCTACCTGAAGGCGCTCGGCGTCTTCCGCCTCGTCGCGGAGCAAAAGGACCCGTCGGCGAAGCTGTCGTGGGCCGAAGGCCGCGCCGTGCTGCACACGGAGCTGGACCGGGACGGGCTGGTGCGCTTCTTTTTGGAGGAGTACCGCCCGACGCCGGTGATGGCGCCGTGGAATGGTGGCGGCGGATTCTACGGCGGGGGCGGTGAGCCGCTGAAGGCCATCGCCGATTCGCCATCGCCCCGACTCGAATCGTACCGCGATGCCATTTTCAAAGTGCGGGCGTGCGTCCCTTCGGCTAAGCCGAAAGACGAGGACAAAGAAGCCTTGCTAGTCCGCTGCCGCGCGGTCTTGGCCGACGAAGTCGTGCCGTGGCTCGACACCTGCTTCGTCCTCGGGGAGAACGGCCCCGGGTACTTCCCGCTGTTGGGCACGGGCGGCAACGACGGCCGGCTCGACTTCACCAACAACTTCATGCAGCGGCTCGCGGACGTGATGCCCTTTGGCATCGAACCCGTACCGCAGGGGTCCGATCTGCTGCTCCGCGCGGCCGTGTTCGCCGATACCCTCGTCTCCCTGCGCAAAGCGGCCGTCGGCCAGTTCAACCCCGGCGGCATCGGCGGGGCGAACGGCCTGCAAGGGAAGTTCGAGGCCGACAGCAAGGTGAACCCGTGGGATTTTGTGCTGATGATCGAAGGGGCGATGCTGTTCGCGGGATCGGTGGCGCGGCGGATGGGCAGCGCCGGTTCGGCGCGGGCGGCGTTCCCCTTCACCGTCGAATCGGTCGCCGTCGGATACGGATCGGCCACCGCGAGCGAAGAGACATCCGACGGGTCGCGGGCCGAACTGTGGATGCCGCTGTGGGATCGCCCCGGCACCTTCCCCGAATTGCGGCACCTCTTCGCGGAGGGCCGCGCCCAACTCGGTCGCCGGCAGGCCCGTAACGCGGTGGAGTTCGCCTTGGCCGCGAACCTGCTCGGGGTGAGCCGGGGCATCTCGGCTTTCGTGCGCTACGGATTTCTGAAGCGGAACGGACTCGCCTTCCTCGCCGCCCCGCTCGGCCGCATCGCCGTGAAACTCCGGCCCGACGCCCGGCTGCTCGAAGATCCGCCGCTGACCGCGTGGACCGACCGCCTCCGCCGCGCGTGCAACGACAAGGACAAGACGCCGGCCCGTTACCAGGCCGTCCTGCGCGGCCTCGACCGCGCCGTGTTCGCCTTCGCCAACCGCAGCGAGCAGGGGAACGACGCCCCGCATTTGCTCGGCGTGCTGCGCGCCATCGGTGCGGCCGAACTCACCTTGTCCACCGGCCTGCGCTTCGCCCAAGAGAAATACCTGAAGCCACTGAGCGGTCTGAATTCCGATTGGCTCACCCAAGCCGACGACGGCTCCCCAGAGTTCCGCCTCGCCGCGAGCCTCGCGGGGATGCGCGGCGACAAAGCGGTCGGCCCGATCCGGGCGTTCCTCGAAGAAGTCGAAGTGACGAAGTACGTCAACTGGTCGCCGGGCAGTACCTCCGCCGTTTGGTCGCGGCGA
>JANOSQ010000297.1:0-1833 GCA_031415915.1 Fimbriiglobus sp.
TCGGCTACGTCTTCATCGCCATGCTGCTGATGCCGCTGCTGAGCCAGCGCAAAACCAACCGCGAACTCGAAACCGACATCGCCGTCGCCGAAGCCGAGTACGGCGCCACCCAGACTCGCAATAAGAAAGCGATGGCCGAAATCCTGCCGCGCAGCCTCCCGGCCGACCTCGACTTCAGCAAGCGCGAATATCAAGCGGCCCTCACCCGGTTGCTGCTCGAATCCAAAGTCCCCGCCGGGTACACGGTGCGCGACCAAGCCCCGGACACGCGCGGCATCCCCGAACTGGCGAAGAACCGCCCCGCGTACATCAAGATCGCCTACGCAATCACCATCTCGAAAGTCGACATCGCCACGCTGATGACGTTCCTCAAGAAGTACTACGACCTGAACCTGCTGCACCAGATCACCAAATTCACGCTGAAGCGGGGCGACAACTCCAAGATCGACGCCGACCCGCGCTACGCCAAGGATCGCACCGACTTGGACGTGACGCTCATCACCGAAGCCCTGCTGCTCGACGGCGCCCCGGCGAGGAAGACGCTGCTGGCCGCGCCGGTCTCGGCCGGTTCCGTGCTCGGCGCCGCCGGGTTCTTCTCCTTGGAGAACACGACCCCGGAAATCGGCCGCGGCATCGCCCCCTACCAAATCAGCCAAATCCTCGCGAACCCCGCCCGGGACTACGCCTACGTGATCGGCAAAGACGCCTTCCACGGCGCTTTGCCGAAGCCGCCACCCCCAACGCCGATCAAAGACAAAGATCCGCCGCCTCCACCAGGGCCGGACATCAGCGCCTACATCCAACTGGTCACGCTCGTGAAGTCCTCGGACGGCACGGCCCACGTCGAAATCTTCGACAAGTGGAACAACTACGACTTCGAAATCAACATGAAGCAAGTGGGCGAGAAGCTCGCCATCGAAGCGATGCGCTTCATGAAGACCAAGAAGAGCAACTTCTACCCGGACGGCCGGATGAAGGACGCGAGCTACCCGAAGGGGGGCAACGTACTGGCGTTCTCCGACGACAAATCGAGCACGAACCGCACCTTCAAAATCTACGGGGTCGACGGCAATGCCTTGGTGCTCGGCGAGACCGCCGGCGACCCCAAGGGGAAGCTGACGGGCAAATTCACCAAGCCGCCGCAAGACTTGAAGCCCGCGATCCTCGGTTCCGTCTTCGCCGGGGTGCCCGTGCCGAAAGGCGAGAAGTTCTTCCGCTGGGAAGTCGGAGTGCCGTTGAAGGGGATCAAGGAATTGAACGCCGACGACGCCCAGAAGGCGATTCAACGGGCGCTCGGCGGCCTTCTCGAAGCCACGCCGGTGTCGGCGCCCGTACCGGTGGCGCCGCCGCAATTGGAAGTCGCCCCGAAACCCAACGGGGTGTTGGAAGAAGGAAAGTGAATCGGCCGTTGCACCGCCCTTCCGGTCTGTCCAGCGCGACACCCCACACCCCCCTCTGGACAGACCGAAAAAAAGCTGGACAGACCGAACTTTTCTGGACAGACCAAGCCCGCCTAGGACTTACGGCGAGGCCCCGCGCTGGACAGACACCGCCGTGAATTGGATCGCGGCATCACGGGCCGGATTGAGACCGGGCCAAATTCAGTTCCAACAACTTTGCGAGCAGTTCGTCGTCGGTCAAAGTTGAGGGCCAGCCATAAGCGGCGAAGACGGCCTCGTCGAGTTTTCGGTGTGCGTTGGCGAGCCAAGTCGGCCGCTTGTTGTAAAGCTGTGTGAGGGTGCGATTCTTGAGCGCCACCAACGCCTTCACATCCTTGGCCACGAGGCGAGGGTACTTCACGGTGCCGATGCCGACGAGGTTGGGGTTGGTGAC
>JANOSQ010000298.1:0-2971 GCA_031415915.1 Fimbriiglobus sp.
TAACCGTTCACCGGGTAAACGCCTAAAATTCAGGGACTTTATCGCTCAATTTCACATATTCGAGTCGAATTTGTCTCAAATATGTATGTTCGGAACTCGAAATCGCCTGAAAAACAGCGGCAAAACCCAGTGAACGGTTACAGGAGTACTTGCGCACCGCACCGCTGTTGCCGGCGACGATCTCGTAGATTTTGCGCCCGAGCTTCACGGGGTCGGGGGTATCGACGGCCCTGATCTGCACGGGAATCGCATTGAATCCTAAATTGAATCCTAAGAGGGTGCTTCCCGTAACCTTCCCGTCGGAATCGAGAATCAAGGTGTTCGGATCGAGTGACAGCTCGCCCGAACCATCCAACGTGCCGGTGATTCCGAATCGGCGCGGTTGTTTTGCGCCGTCGGGGTAGTGCAAGGTACTGAAATGGATCCGGGTGCCGAGCGGCCGGTCGCCGAGGGCATCCGGTCGATCCTTGCAGCCGAAGAAACAGAGCACGACGAGGAAACCGAAGGTTCGCATAGGCCACCCGTTCCCGATGAGGCCCATGCCTGTGCACGCCACGACTCACACTCGGGCCATCTCCGGGGCCACGGGCTCGGCAACCCCGCTGGTTTCGAACACCAGCTTCTTCTCGCCGTCTTCGCCATCGCCGACGGTCACGGTGACGGTGCCCTTGTCGTTGAACTCGCCCCGCAGCAGGGCCTCGGCCATGGCGTCTTCGAGGTGCTGCTCGACGGCGCGGCGCAGCGGCCGCGCCCCCATCTCCAAGCTGCTCCCTTTCTCGATGATGAACTCCTTGGCCTCTTCGGTGACGACGAGTTCCAAGCGGCGTTCCTTCAAGCGTTTGGACACCTTGGCGAGTTCCATTTCGACGATCAGCTTGAGGTTGTCCTTGGTCAAAGAGCGGAAGACGATGATGTCGTCCAAGCGGTTGAGGAACTCGGGGCGGAAGACCTTGCCCATCTGTTCGAGCAGCCGCTTCTTCATGTCCTGGTAAGTGACTTCCGCCGTGCGGGCCACGTGCTTGGTGAAGACGCTGCTGAGGTTGTCCGGGGCGATGATCGTCTCGGCGCCGACGTTCGTCGTCATGATCAAGATGGTGTTCTTGAAGTCGACGATGCGGCCGACGCTGTCGGTGAGGCGACCCTCTTCCATGATCTGCAGCAGGCTGTTCCAGACGTCCGGGTGGGCCTTCTCGATTTCGTCGAGGAGCACCACGCTGTACGGCTTGCGGCGGATCTTCTCGGTGAGTTGACCGCCTTCTTCGTAGCCGACGTAGCCGGGGGGCGCGCCCCAGAGGCGGCTGACGTTGTGCTTCTCTTGGTACTCGGACATGTCGAGCGCCACGATGGCCGCTTCGTCGCCGAATTGGAACTTGGCGAGCGCTTTGGCGAGCAGCGTCTTCCCGACGCCCGTCGGCCCGGCGAAGATGAAGCTGCCGATCGGCCGGCGCGGATCCTTCAACCCGGAGCGGCTCTTGCGGACCGCCTTGGCGATGGCATTGATGGCTTCGTCTTGGCTGACCACGCTCCCGTGGAGTTCGTCTTCCATCTTCAGCAGGCGGCGGGTTTCGTCTTCGCCCACCTTCTTCAGCGGCACGCCGGTCATCTTCGACACGACCTCGGCGATGACTTCCTCGTCGACGACGCCATCCACTTCCTTGGCGCGGTCTTTCCAATCCTTCGTGATCGAATCCTTCTTCTTCTTCAGCTTGTCGGCCTTGTCGCGGAGCGCGGCGGCTTCCTCGAACAGTTGATTCGCAACGGCCTGCTCTTTCTCGGCGTTGAGCTTCTCGATCTGCTCGTCGATTTCTTTCAAATCCGGCGGCCGGGTCATGGCTTTCAAGCGGATGCGGGCGCCGGCTTCGTCGATCACGTCGATGGCCTTGTCCGGCAGGCAACGGCCGCTGATGTAGCGATCCGATTGCTCGACGGCGGCCCGCAGTGCGGCGTCGGTGATCTGCACGCGGTGGTGCGACTCGTATCGATCGCGCAGACCCTTGAGGATCTCGACCGCTTCGTCCTTGCTCGGCGGGTTGACGATGACTTCTTGGAAGCGGCGGGCGAGCGCCGAATCTTTCTCGATGTACTTGCGGTACTCGTCCAACGTCGTGGCGCCGATGCACTGGATCTCGCCGCGGGCCAGCGCCGGCTTGAGGACGTTGCTGGCGTCGATTGCGCCTTCGGCTCCGCCGGCGCCGACGAGGGTGTGCAGTTCGTCGATGAACAGGATGGTGTTCTTGGCCCGACGGACTTCGTTCATCACGGCCTTGATGCGCTCTTCGAACTGGCCTCGGTACTTCGTCCCCGCGACCATCATGGCGAGGTCGAGGACGACGAGGCGGCGGTCGCGGAGGAGGTCGGGGATGCTGCCATCCACGATCATCTGGGCGAGACCTTCGACGATGGCGGTCTTGCCGACGCCGGCTTCGCCGAGGAGCACGGGGTTGTTTTTCGTGCGGCGGCTGAGCACTTGCACGACCCGTTCGATTTCGTTGGAGCGGCCGATGACCGGGTCGAGCTTGCCTTGGCGGGCGAGTTCGGTGAGGTCGCGGCCGAAGCTGTCGAGAGCCGGGGTCTTCGACTTGGATTTGCCGGACGAGGAACGCTCGTTCGAGCCGCGGTCGCCGCCGCCGCCGGCGGGTTCTTGTTCATTCGGCATTGGATTGTGCCCCAGCAGGTTGAGAACTTCCTCCCGCACATCTTCGAGTTTCAGGCCCAAGTTCATCAGGACTTGCGCCGCCACCCCTTCTTGTTCCCGCAGGAGGCCGAGGAGCAAGTGTTCGGTCCCCACATAGCTGTGGTTCAGGTTCCGAGCTTCCTCGATGGAATACTCGATGACTTTCTTGGCGCGGGGCGTGTGCGGCAATCGCCCCATCACGACTTGATCCCCGCCCTGCCCGTGCTGGACGATGCGCTCGACTTCGAGCCGGATCTTCCGCAGGTCCACGTCGAGGTTCTTCAGCACGTTCGCGGC
>JANOSQ010000299.1:0-2709 GCA_031415915.1 Fimbriiglobus sp.
CCTTTGTCCGGCACGACGGCTTGGGAGAGATTCGCGACTTCGATCTCGGTCCCGACGGGCGGACCCGCGTCGCCGATGCGCTGGGCGATCTTCACCTTGCCGCTCGGTTTGCCGTCCGGCCCCGCGACGACTTCGGCCGCGACGAGGACATTCGCCTCCGTCAGTTGGGCGCGCGAGATCGGATCGGCGGTGCCTTTGTCGAGCACGGCCATCATCAGCCAAACCATCCACCCCCCGAACGCGACGGCCGCGACGATCAGGCGTATCCGCGTTCCGGTCATGATTTTCCCTTGGCCGGTTTGCGCGGGACGGTGGTCAACTCGAACCCCTCGCGCAGCGTTTGTTCGATGTCGAAGAGTTCGTGGAAGTCGTCGGGTTCGTCGCGGTCCGATTTGCTGAGCCGCTCGCCGCGGATGAGGTTGAAGACGATGTTGCCCATGTCGTCGGTCTTGCGGATGTTCCACTGCCGGAAGACGACGGGGGCCATCATGCCGAATTCGATCACGGCCAACTCGCAGGCGCCGCGGATCAATTCCGCCCCGCTGACGTGGTAATCGGTATCCGGGTCGTCCTCGTCCCGCGGGGTGCGTTCCAACAAGTCCTGGGTGAACGACACGGCGTCGCAAAGGAACTCGTACGCTTCGTACGGGTAGCGGGCATCCTCCCGGATGAGTTCGTAGAGCTTCTGTTCCACCGTGAACACTCCGGGCTACGGCAACTTCGTCAGCACATCGTCGGCCAGCACCGGCTGGCGACGGCCGTCCTCGAACTCGACCAGCAACCGCCGTGCGAGGGTCTCTTGGGCCAGCACCCGGCCTTGGCCGAGCTTCGTGAGCACCCGCGAACCGACCGGCGGCAGTTCCGCTTGGTGCGCTTCGTAGACGTCCTGTTCGAATCGCAAGCAGCACTTCAACCGGCCGCACCGACCGGAGATCTTATTGGGATCGAGCGTCGATTTCTGCAACTTCGCCATCCGCATCGACACCGGCGGCATCACGATCATGAACGAATTGCAGCAGACGGGCTGGCCGCAGTCGCCGTAATCGGCGAGCAGCTTGGCTTCGTCGCGCACACCGATCTGGCGGAGTTCGATGCGGGCGTGGAATTCGCGGGCCATGCTCTTGACGAGTTCGCGGAAGTCGATGCGGATCTCGGACAGGAAGTAGAAGATGACGCGCTCGCCGCCGAAGAGGTGTTCGACGTCGGCGATCTGCATCGCCAAGCGGTGTTCGCGGATGAGCCGGGTGGCGATGTCGTACTCGCGTTTCTGGGCCTCCGCGATGTTCGCCATCTGCTGGCGGTCCGTCTCGGTGGCGCTGCGGAGGATTTGGCCGCGCGTCGGGTCGGGGACCGCGGCGATCGTCTGCGGCGTGGACGGGCAGAGCACGGTGCCGACTTCTTGGCCGCGCTCCGTCTTCAGGATCACGGTTTCCTGGCGGGCGAAGCCGACCTGCGAGTAGGTGGTGTACTCGCCGACGTAGCGCATCGCCCCGTGGCGCACGAGGTAGGGCGTGGTCAAGGAGGGTCGGTCGAGGGCGGGGAATTTCTGGCTCATGGTTCGGCGATCGTCACACGTGCAACTCGACGACATCCTTTTCCTGCAAGATATGATCTCGCCCGACGGTTTGCCCGTCGAACCCGACTTTCTGAAGATTGGCGGTTGACTCGGTCTCGAAGAGTTTTGGCAACATGACGTAAGGGGAGGTTGCGGTATTGGAGAGCTTACACCGAGACTCGTCGCCGGATACAACGCGACTGATCCCACGAGCTCAGCCGATCGCCGAAGAGCTTGGGGCTATTGGCTCCCACGTTGGCACGAAAGGCGCACCCAAACCCTCCGGCCACGACCGAATGCGAGACGCCCTCGCCAGTCTCCAAGAGTGAGACGAGATCCGGCACGCCGATTCCACACCGAGGTGTCTGCGAGTATGAGCATGGATTTCGGTTGCTCGATGTCGCGGCGTCGGTGGACATGGGTGGCCCGCTCCGCGGCGCGCCAGATCGCTTCGTCGATTTCGATGGTGATACTCATGACCCAATCCTACCCTTTGGCGATTCCGCCGTCCACGGATTCGACTCACTCTTTCCCGAGCACCCAATCGACGACCCAGCAGCCGCGGACATGCTCCCCCGGTTGCCGGCGGGGGTAAGAAAGATTGTCTCGCCACGAAATCCGTGTTCTACAGTTGCGTCCAGCGGCTCGATAACCGCAGCCGTTTCTCGAGGATCCCACCGATGCTCCGCACCTTTGCCTTCGCCGTGGCCTTTTCGATGGGCACTTTCGCATTCGCCGCCGACGACGATGGTGCGGAAGGGTTGAAAAGCTTGGAAGGGGAATGGTCCGTGGTGAAGTTCACCGAAAATGGCGAAGTGAAACCCGTCGAGAACTTCAAAGGTCTAACGTACCACTTCAAGGGTAATACGCTCGTGTTGCGATTCGCTGCGAAGAATGCTATCAAGCCTTTGGGTAAGATCGTGCTCGATCCTTCGACCAAACCTCGGTCCATCGACATCTTCGGTCTGGTGAAAACGGATACGGGTATCTACGAGTTGGATGGCGATACGTTGAAAATCTGCACCAGCAAAGAGTTGGCTGACGGACCGAAGAAATTTCTATCGACCCAGGAGAACAAAGCGACCCTCGTCGAGTTGAAGAGAGTCAAGTAGTAATACCCATCGACACTCGTTACCGACGTCTTCGCCCCGTAG
>JANOSQ010000300.1:0-2710 GCA_031415915.1 Fimbriiglobus sp.
CGCGCCAGCGAGGGTCTGGGCCACCGAGAAGCCTTGGCGACCCTCGCTGGCGCGTCGGGCTAACAAATCGCCCCCAACCCCAATCCCGTCAGTTGACCCGTGGCCAGCGTCCCGTCGGTCGTGCGGAACAACCCGGGGAAGCGCCCCACCCAGTCTTCGTTCGCGGCGGGGACGAATTGGCGGGAGTTCGCTTCGATTGCCGCGACGCCGGGGATGTGCGCCGCGAGACCGGCTGAGTGGATCAGCGACGCCCCGGGGCAAGTGAGGTCTTGCACGCAGCGGAACATCCCGAGTTTCTGGGCCGCCGCCGCGAGCAGGAGCGACTGCGTTTGCCCTTTGCACGCCTTGAAAGCCACCCCCGAATAACCGAGGTCGCGGGCCAACAGCAGCGTTTCGAGATCGAGCAACGATTCGTCGATGACGACGGGTTTCAACTTCGCAGCCTCGTGCATCGTGTTGGACGGGTTGGCCCGCAAATCGCGGGCCGTGGGCTGCTCGACGTACTGGATGCGCTCGGAAGCGGGCGGTGATTCCGACTTCACGCGGTGCAGCACTTCGAGGAGATATTCGACATTCGGGCAGCGCTCGTTGAAGTCGAGGGAGTAGTGGAAGTTGCGATCCGGCACCGTCGCCGAGGCCGTCGAATGGATCGAGACGATGCGCCGGACGTCCCAATCGAGGTCGTCGCCGTTGAGCTTGATCTTCAGGTGATCGAGGCCATCGCGGCGGATCCAGTCGATGAGATTCTCCGGCCCACCATCGCCGACGGGCGATGTCACATCGGTTGGGGTCAAGGGATCGAGTGCGCCGACGAGGTGATACAAAGGCATCCGCGCTTGCGGCTCCCGGGCGATGTAGCGTCGGAGTTTTTCGCCGGCGAAGTCCGCGTTCAAATACTCGCCGAGATCGTCGTCGAAGAATGGCGCCTCGTACGTGTGGTAGCAGTTCAACCCGTGGGCTTTGCCGTAGGCGTCGTGGAGTGCGGCGTCAAAGGCGCTGGCCACGACCAGGATCGCGAGGAGCGGCGGGATCGAAGAGACCTCACCCCCCGGCCCCCTCTCCGAAGCGGAGAGGGGGAGAAAAGCTTTCTCCAACTCGTGCGCAATCCGGATCGGATGGCCCATCAGTGTGCATTCGCTGTAGAGCTTCGCCACCCTCCCCGCGATTACTTTCATCGATTCCAGCGTCTGCGCATACGACAATTCCTTCGACGGCCACGCCCAGACGTTCCCCAGCGGCATCGAGCCGAACCCCTCGGCGACGACGCCCACGCCGGTTTCCACCGTCATGGTCACGTTCAACAGCGTCACTTCCGTCACCGGTACGCCGCCGAATTTCAGCGGGGTGCGGTAGCGGAAATCCTCGAAGCCGAAATGCACCGCGCGGATGCGGACGTCGGTCGGTCGCATGGAAACCTCGGGCGGGGCACTACAACTTCAATGTACACGCCGAAGAGCGCATCCCACAGGTTCCCCGATGATCCCCGATTGGCAACTCCCCGCCGGCGTCGACCGAGGCCTGCACGACTACCTGCGCAGCACCGAGATGGTGAGCGGCTACGACGCCATGATGGCGATCTCTCCACTGGCCACGGTCGATTGCGAATTTTGCGAACGCTGGTTCCCGGCGCCGGGCCGGCTGCTCGATCTCGGCTGCGGTACCGGCCGGCTCGGTCGCCATTTCGGGCCCAAAGGATTCGACTATGTCGGCGTCGATCTCTCAGACGAAATGCTCGCAGTAGCGGAAGCTCAAAAAGCGAGCGAGCGCGAATCGTTCGCGAAGGCGAACCTCGTGGAACTCGACGCGGAGAAGTTCCAAAACTTCGACTACGCCGCGTGCCTGTTCAGCACCCTCGGCATGATCCGCGGTCACAAGCACCGTGAAGCGGTGTTACGAAACGCACGCCGCGCATTGCGTCCGGGCGGTCGTTTCGTGCTGCACGTCCACAACCGGTATTTCCACGGACTCGCTCTCCGCGGCTGGCGGTCGGGCGACATCGCCATGCCCCAAGCGTACGGGGGCGCCCCGCTGACGCTCCATCACTACTCCCTCGGCGAAGCTCTGCGATGGATCCGCGGAGTCGGGTTTCGAATTCTGGAGGTGCTGCCCGTGAGCGCCGGCGGTCGGTTGAAACAACGCTGGTGCGTACCCGCGTTGCGAAGCTACGGGTATTTGATCGCGGGGGAGAAGTGACGTGTCGCCACACCCGACTCACACCCGAGGCCAAACGCTCGCCGAGGCGACGACCGGCACGGCGCGGTCGTAGCTCTGCCCCATCAGGGGCGACGAAAACAAATGATCCGCCGTGATGCGGTTGTTGGCGACGGGGATGTTCCAGACGACCGCGAGGCGCAGGAGGGCCTTCACGTCCGGGTCGTGCGGTTGGGCGCTGAGGGGATCCCAGAAGAAGATCAGCACGTCGACGGCGCACTCGGCGATGAGCGCCCCGATCTGCTGGTCGCCCCCGATGGGGCCGCTGAGGTAGCACCGCACGGGGAGGCCGATGGCCTCCTCGATGAGCTTCCCCGTGGTGCCGGTGCCGAGGAGCTCGTGCCGTGCGAGTTGATCCCGGTGGGCCGCCGCCCAGAGCAGCAACTCCGGCTTTTTGCTATCGTGCGCGATCAGGGCGATCCGCTTGCGTTCGCCGACGGTGATGTGGGACATGGATCAGGCGCCGGTCGGTGTTGGTAATCGCAGCTATTTTGGTAAC
>JANOSQ010000301.1:0-3146 GCA_031415915.1 Fimbriiglobus sp.
GCCATGGGCCTCGAAGTAGTCGATCAGCTTGGCGGCCTTCCTTACGGTTTCCGCGTCGATGGGGGAATCGGTCGGCAGTTCCCCACACACCCGCCGAAGGCACCAGAGCAGAATGGCCAGACGGGCACCGTAGCCTTTCAGCTTGCTCAGGACTCCGCGGAAGGGATCGAACTTGTCGAGGGCGTTGATCCGCTGGGCGATGTTCTTGGTGAAGACTTCCCATTCGTGCCTTGCTTCCGATCCCAGCTTCACGATGTACGGTCGGCTGTGTTCGTCATCTGGCACTTCGGCCTCGGTGACCATCTCGAAGCCGAGCAAGTCGAGGAAGATTTCGACATAGCCTTGCTTCAGTTCGTCCGAGACTTCGGCCCACGTCTCCCCGACGGCATCGACCGGGTCGGGGAAAGAAAAGAGGAACCGATCCACGAAACCGTCCTCGGTGGCTTCCCCCTTCCGGTTGTCGCCCCGCAATTCGGGAAGGGAACTCGGGGTCATCATCCCGGCGATGCCGACGAACGGGTTCGGGATCATCAACGGGCCAGCGAGGTGGGTTCCTGCCCGGTTGATCTTGGCCGCCGATCCGGCCCATGCCGACAACCAGAACTGTTTGTCATCCCCTTTGCCACCTGAGCGGTACTGATTCATCGAAAGTACGAATCCCGAGAGTTCGTCCTTCAGAATGATGATCCCCCGGGGGTTGTCCCCCAGCACTTTGCCGGCGGCCTCGGTGGTGGTGCTGTCGAGCGTCGCCTGTCGGAGCACCGGGCGACGGGGTTTCTCAGGTGGTTCGCCTTCGCACCCGGCTTTTTTCCAAGCCTTTACCTGTTCGTCGAATCGAGCCATCTCGGTGTCGAATGAGCAGATGGCAAGTTCATGGCTGGCCATCCACTCGGCCTCGGCCCGTGCCAGCGGAGCGCGGGCGTACTTCAGGCTGGCCGACTTCACCGATCCCGGCGGCGCGATGACCACCACCCAGACGCCCGGAGTTTCGATGTAGCCCTGTTTCACGCCGATGGCTCGGCTTCGCCCGATGGCCGCCCCGAGGATCGCCAGCGCGGGCACCGCGATGTAATCCACCGGAACAGCCAGCGAGAGCGCCGCCGCGCCCCAGTAATCCCCCAACTTCGCGGGGAAGATCGCCAACGGAAACGGAGGCACCGGGGGCATCTCCGGCAGTGGGGATGGGTTTTGCCAGACCGCCACACCTAAGAAAGCGTCCCCAGAATCCCCTGAATTCGTTTTCGTTTGCGATGATCCCCCACGGAATCCGTCCCCTAAATCCCCTCTGTTCGGCCGGCCGCCCCGCTCCGGGTTTTGATCGACGTTCAAGTACCCTCGGAGTTTGCCGAAGTCTTTCGAGTAAGCGTCCTTCAACTTGTGTTCGAGTTCGGCATCCGACCACGGCGGCACGCATCGCGGGTTGTAGAGTTCCTTCATCAACCCGATGGCATCCTCGGGGGAGAGATCGAAGCCCCAGCAAAGCGCCCGTGCCACGGCGAACGTCTGCCCATGGCCACCCGCTCCACTGACAGCGGGATGACATTTGGCCAAGTAGAGCTTGGCCCGGTCGATCACACCCGGACGGGGTTTCGACGCCGACGCTCGCACCGCGTTCGTCCGCACCCAGGCGAGCATCCACGCCGGGGCTTCTGCCGGTTCGAGGTCGGCCAGAATCGTGTACTGGCCCTTCGCGTTCACCGAGGGCGGCGCCACGACATAGCCGGGGCCGTCGCCGCAACCGCGAACGTCGATCTTCAGACCCCGGTGATTCTTCCGATTGGGGATCGGCTTCCCGTCAGCTGGCCACTTGAAGTAGTAGTGCTCACCACCCGAACCCGAATGAACGCGGTACGTCGCGGGCAAGGGGCCATGGTCGGCGATGAGTTGCTTCAGATCGGCCAGCCCCTCGGGGCCATCCGGCCCTATCATCCAGAATCCCGAGGTCGGCCCTGTGACCAAGCTGACGTTGGCGGTCGGCCACTGTTTCCACCAGCGCTGAAGGACAGCCGGGTCGGTGGTGGCGTCCTTCAATCCGTTGGGTGTGCAGGGGTGTTTGCCGACGCTCCCGCACTTGGGATCTCGGCAACTGCAACTCCCATCGGGCAGCACGAATTGCAGCGGGTGAACGGGCCAGCCGCGCTGGGCGTAGCCCTTCGCGGCGGAGTAGAGGGAACTCATTGTTCACCCCCGTTGTTCTCGAGGAAATCGAGCAGCGACGGTTCAACGGGCAGCGGTGCCATCATCTGCTTGGCCCAGAGCAGCCCATCGAGTGTCATCTCGGTGCGCTTCCAGAGTTCGATGATTCCATGGGCCCGTGTTCGGCGTGCGGATTTGATCGACAGACGACCGCCGTGGAGATCCTGCGCCGGTTGAATCCATCCCATGCGGTGAGAGAACGCCACCGCTTGGCCGACGAGCTTGCAGTTGCCGTGTCGGCGGCCGAGCAGTTCATCGTCGAGGAGCGCGTCATCGGATGAAATGACCGGGCGCTCGATTGCTGCGCGGAGCAGCAAGTAGATGCGTCCGGCGAGTGTGGCCGGGAGCGTTTCCCGCTTGCGATTTTCGCCTGCGGGATCGGATGAATCACCGTTGAACGGACGGTTTGAATAGCCTAACATTGCAGTACTCCTAGGGTGATACGAAAGTGTTGCCTTCAGCAAAGGTCAGCCGGCAAGGGCTGGCCTTTGTTCGTTTTTGGTTGCGACAGGTTCGGTAAGCCGGTCGGCGGTGATGAGAGGGAGGCGCAGTCGTTCGGCAACTTCGAGCAATATGCGAAGTCGTTCAGCAAGCGTTTGGGTTTCGTGGAGTCGTACCCGGATGGCTTCCGGTGACGGAATCACAGCAAGCGGATCGTAAGGTTTTCGTGGCAACGGCTACCCTCCATCGGTTTAGATGAAGGGAGTATCGCGGAAGTACGAAGTGCAATCGCGGGCAGATCGGGTGTAAATTTGCCCTATTTTTGCACCTTTGGTATCCGTTCGGCAATCAAACAATTGTCATGCTGCCGGAGCAACCAGCCGAGTTTTCTTAACTTTTCCTTTGCATTTTTGTATGCGCTTACCGCATCGCCATCACACAGGGCATCTGCGTCCGGAATCGATATCCTTCCGCCATTCTTGGCGATGCTCTGCACTACCTTTGCCTGA
>JANOSQ010000302.1:0-1894 GCA_031415915.1 Fimbriiglobus sp.
TCAATTTCACATATTTGAGTCGAATTTGTCTCAAATATGTATGTTCGGAACTCGAAATCGCCTGAAAAACAGCGGCAAAACCCAGTGAACGGTTACGCAGTCGATTAGGTGTTTGCGGGGATTGCACGATGAAAGCGATACTCCGATGTGAAAAGCTGGAAAATCGCTGCACCCGGCGTTCTTTGCCGTGAACAGCACCTCAGACGATGCCAATTCCGGCGATGCCAACATTGGCGACGGCATCGCCCTCGACTCGCAGGGTCGGACAACACTTCGTGCGGCCATCGAAGAAGCCAATGACCATGCTGCGATCGACATTATCAACTTCAACCTTGTTCTGAACCCCACGATCGCACTGACCCGCAAGCTCCCGAATATCACTGGGCATTTGGTCATTCACTACATCTCGAATCTGGTGGGGGAGGACGGGACACCCGAAAGCGAACTGACGATCACCCGAGCCGCGGGCGCGGCGGACTTTCGGATCTTCACGAAGATTTTGTCATCGGTCGATGGTGATGGTGGGGCACTGCATCTCGAGCCGGGACCGAGCAGCGGAGACCGTCAATACGGTCTCATCAGCAACTGTGCGTTTCAATTCAACCGCGCGGGTAATGGCGGAGCAATCTTCTCCAAGATGCTTTTGACGATCAACAACTCGGCGTTTGACTGGAACGAGAGCAGGCAAACGGGCGGAGCGGTTGCACTCCGCGAGCGTGCCGACATCACCGATTCGACCTTCACCTGGAACAGATCCGGAACTCACGGTGGCGCGTTGCACATCAGGCATGCCACGGCTTGGACACTGTTGTCGAACTGCACTGTCAGCGACAACACGGCACTCGGCCCTTTTGGTCTTGGCGGAGGCATTTACGTTGGGGACAACCACATCGAGTTAGTCAACGTGAACGTCGTCCGCAATACCAATTTCGGGCCTCAGCCTGCCGCAGGCGTCGCCATCGAAACTGGTCAGCCCCCACCCTGGTGGTATTTCGGTTGGCTGACACCCGGCAGTCAAGCGGTCGTCAACGTCTGACCTCTTTTCGGCGCATTATGAAAATTCTCGTTCTGCTCTCGTTGCTGCTCGGGGCCGTAACGGCTTCGGCGGCCGAACCCGCTATCAAGCTTCGCACGAACGAGGAATTGATCCAGTCCTTGGCGGATCGGGATTTCAAGGTTCGCACCTCGGCGACATCGGAACTCAAGCGACGCCCATCGGCTTTCAACGCCATGCGTCGTGCCACGGAGTCGTCAAACCCCGAAGTGGCCCAGCGAGCGACGGAAATCCTGGCTGCACTCGCCAAGACGGTCGCCACTGAACGGATTCCGCGGATTACCCGCTTCTCCAAAGACAATCTGCCGGATTGTTTCATTGAAGCTTTGGTCGACTATCCCGACCCCGACTCCGTCTTGCCTTGGCAGATGCTCTTGGATCATGGACATTGGATGATCAAAGACGCTGCGCGAAAATGGAAAGTCGATCTGCTCTCGGTACCCCATAACATACCGGGCGTGAAATACAGCGAACTCGTCATGAAGGAGAAGCCGACCATGGTCTTCTCGCCGGAGGGAGTCGCGGGGGAGTTCAGGACTATCTTTTATCGTGGTCAGGGAGTCACGCTTGACCGCCGCAACAGCGCACCACTCATGATTTCTTCCGGCAACCTGTCGACACCCTTCATTTCAGGCTTCGCGTATACTACGGGCGATCTGCGCCTCACCTCAGCTCGATTCGACGAGGAGAACACCTACCGCACCACTGTCAACGGCGTTCTCATTTCCGATCAGGATGTGGTCTTCGCCAACGACCAGCTTCCCAAGGGCGCAGAGGACCACCGGGGCGTCAGCGGGGTGATCATCGTCGCACGAGGTAATATCACGCTGCCTCTCGAAT
>JANOSQ010000303.1:0-9834 GCA_031415915.1 Fimbriiglobus sp.
GCGGTGCTCCTCGAAGATCATGGGGAACGTCGGGCACACCTTCGGCCGCTTCAGAGTGATCGAATAGCCCTTGCCGGGGATGATCGGCACCTTTCCGCCGAGGTGCTTTTGCAACTGGGGCGTCCACGCGCCGGTCGCCACAAGGAACGCATCGGCGGCATAGTCCCCCTTCGTCGTCGTCACGGCGACAGCTTTGCCACCTTCGCTTGCAAAGCCGGTCATCGCCGCGTGTTCCACGAACGTCACCCCGCAGGCGAGCAAGAGCTTTCGCATCTCGCCCATCAATCGGTCGGGCCGCAGTTGGGCGTCGCAGTCGTAAAGGTAACCGCCCGATACGGAGCCGGGTTTGAGGGCCGGTTCGAGTTTCTGCAATGCGTCCGCGTCGAAGCGCCGGGCGGGTCTGGCGAACGATTCGCTCAACAAGCGGTCGGTCTCGGCGAAGTGGTCGAACGCTTTCGCGGTTTGGAACACGAACATCAGCCCGTAGGTGTCCCATTCGACGTCGAGCTGCTCTTCAGTCAATAGGTCGTCGTAAAGTCGGCGGGACGAATCGAGGAGCGATTGGATACCGACGGCGGTGCGCAGCATCGAACGGCGGTTGCATTTGCGGGCAAAATTGAGAAACCAGCCGAGGTTTCGCAGGGCGAAGCCGGGTCGCACTTTCAGCGGCGAGTTCTTGGCGAAGAGCGTCTTCACCGTCGCGGTCAGCGCGCCGGGCGCCGCCAACGGCAGGACGTGGCTCGGGCAGATGTAGCCGCAGTTGCCGTGGGAACAGCCACCGCCGATGGTGCCTTTGTCGAGAACCGTCACCGCCCAGCCGGCGCGGTTCAAGTAATAGGCGGCCATCGTACCGACGACGCCGCCCCCGATGATTGCGATCGAACCCGAAGCCATCTGTGGTTTCCGTGAGCGGAACCGCGGTCAATCGCCCCGCAGCTTCAAGCCCATGATCGTGAGCTTCTCTTTGACTTCGTTCAGCGAGGTGATGCCGAAGTTCTTCGCTTCCAGCAGTTCGTCGGTCGTGCGCTGGCAGAGTTCGCCGAGGGTGGCGATGTTCAAGCGGTTCATGCACTTCCGCGCCCGCACCGACAGGTTCAACTCCGACACCGGCTTGCCGAGCATCGCCTGCTCTTCGGGTGAGAGGTTCGATTGCGGCCGGTAGCGGAACTCGTACTGCTGCCCTTGGTCGAGCGATTGCCCGATGCGCAAGGACTTCGCGTTCATGATGATCTTGATCTCGTCGAGCGAGGTCTCGCCGAAGTTCTTGCTCGCCAGCAGTTGCGCTTCGCTCACGCGGGTGAGATCCCCGAGCGTGCGGATGTTCATCCGCTTCAGGCAGTTCCGGCTCCGCACGCTGAGTTCGAAATCGGTGATGGGGGTTTCCATCACCTGCTTGAACTGCACGCTCACCTGCTCTTCGTCCGGGCTGTAGTACATCGTCAGCGCGGCTTCGGCATCTTTGCAAAAGAGCCGGGCACGGTCGTCGAGCGGGTCGGCCTTCGCCAAGCGGCGGAAGCACTCGGCCGCTTTGTCGAAGCGCTCGTTGTCTTCGTACAGCACACCGAGGTTGTAGAGCACGCCCTTGCCGATGGGCGGGTGCTTCAGGCACTTCTCGTAATAGGCGATGGCTTCGTCGTCGTTGCCCGCGAGGTCGTTGAGGAACCCGAGGCGGAACAGCGTGGCCGAGTGGGACGGGTCGAGTTCCACGGCGCGCTCGTACGACTTGACCGCGAGCACGGTGTCCCCTTCCGCTTCGGCGACGCCGCCGTGCTGGTAGTGGTACTCCGGGTTGTGCGCGGCCATGTCCTTGACCTTGGCGAGGATCTGCTTCGCCTGGCCGGTTTCCCCTTGGAGACGCAGGACCCCCGCGCGCTGGAACTGCACCGACTGCGCGGCGTAGCCGGTCTTCTCCGCTTTGTCGAAGGCTTTGAGCGCGTCGTCGTACTCGCCCTTCAGCAGGTAGGTGCGGCCGAGAAAGAACGAAGCCAACGGGCCTTCGGATTGCTTCAAGTGTTCGATGGCCAGGTTGGTGTGGCCGAGGTAGTGGTGGACGACGCCGAGTTTGAGGTGGAGTTTCTTCTGCTGTGGCCCGGCGGCGGCGGCGAGGCGCTTCGTGAGCGTATCGTTGATGTCCTTGAGCGCGCGGATTTGGTTCGCCCCTTGGCTCAGCCCCTCGCGCAGCTTCGACACCATGCTGCCTTCGAATTCTTCGCGCTCGACCAGCAACGCCTTCAAATCGACCAATTGTTCGGTCACGGATACGTCCCCAATGATGTCGATCCGGGGTGCGGGAAGAAATCCCGAACGCCCGAGCCAGCCTTTGCCGCGTGTCGGTGTAGCACGCGAAGGCCAGCCGTGAATGTGCGGCACCGAAGGGTGCAGTATAGGGAAAGCCGGGGATATTCGACAAGGGCACCCGGCCCGGGTGTTCCAACGATTCTCGGAGTCGTCATTCCTTGTCTGGCAGTTCTTCCCAGAATAAGTCGTTACCCGCGGCGTAGGCGTCCGACGCGCGGAAGTCGTGGATGCCGGGCACTTCCCCGGCCGGCAGGCCCCAGGCGTCGAAGTTGAGGAAATAAAGCCCGTTGAAGTAGCCGAGCTTCAGGTCGCTCATCTTCCCCGCCGCGACGGTCGGACGCTTCTGGAAGCGGTACTCCTCGACGCCGGCGATTTCCAGTTTCAACTTCACGGGGGCCGGGGCGGCGCCGAGGTCGCGCGTCGCGGGTCGCACGATCAACACGGCTTCGACCGTGGCCGTGCCTTTGCGGTTCGTCAGCCGCATCCGCTTGAGCTTGCCGCCCACGAAGCGGTACTTGCGGGCGAATTGGACGAGGTCGGAGGATTGCAGGCGGATCATGGTGCGGTCGTTTCTGGAGGTCGCGGGCGGAAACTCAAACGAACGAGTCGAACACGCGGACGCCGGCCCAGTTCGATTTCATCTCGTCGATGAACTTGTTGTGCGTCGGGTCGTCTTGGTACGCGTCGTGGCTCGCTTGGCCGTCGAACACCAAGTGCAGGCCGACGTCCCAGTCGAGGTCGTTGACATCGCGTTTCAACTCTTGGCAGAGCGGCCCGGCGGCGAAGAAAACGATCCCCGGTTGGACGTTGAGGTACGTCTTGCACGCCGCCACGAGGGCTTCGACGTGGGCGGGGGCGTTGTCCTTCAACTTGAAGAAGACGTTGTGGGCGAGACGCATGGCGACGGTTCCGGGTTCGGGGGAGTTGCCGAATAGTATATTGCAGGCGGTAGGCGTTTCCTCGGGCAATGGCGGACTTCCATGACCTTCCCCCAACTGGCCGGGTTCGCCGTCGTCGTCGTCGAAGACGTGTCGTGGGGGGATATGGACTCGTTCCAGCACGTCAGCAACATCGTTTATTTCGAATACTTCCAGAACGCCCGCATCGACTACATGACGCGGCTCGGCTGGTTCGCCCTGATGAAGCAGCAAGGCCTCGGGCCGATCGTCGCCAGCACCCAAGCCCGCTTCCGCCGGCCGGTGTTCTACCCGGATCGCCTCCACATCGGGGCGCGCGTGATCGCCATCGCGGACGACCGCATCACCTTCGAGCACCGGGTCATGAGCGAGCGCTGGGCGGATGTGGCGGCGGAGGGGCAGTGCGTGATCGTGTCGATGGATTACAACGCGCAAGCGAAGGTGGCGTTGCCGGCGAGCGTGCGCGAGTTGATCGAAGTCTGGGAAGGGCGAACGGAAAAACCCCAGCCGCAGCAATAGCCGCGACCGGGGCCGATGAAGCCGGCGCGAATCCGCGCCGGTTGCTCTAGCGTTCGGTCATGAAGAAATCGCGCGGGCTGCGAACGAACGGGTGCTGCGGGAACACCAGCGTACCGGGGACGCCTTGCGGGTAGGCGTTGTACGGGGCGCGATGGCCGCCGCCGGTCATGCCCGAGGCGTTGTTCGTCCAACTGCGCAAGCCCGAGCTGTGCCCGCAGGTGCTGCAAGATCCGCTCTTCCAGAAGGCCAAGCGGGAGAATAGGCTGCCGTGCTCGTGGGCCGGGGCGGAGCAGTTGCTGCAGTTGCCGGTGACCACGCCTTGAACCGGCGCTTGGGCCGAAGCGGTGCCGGTGACCAACGCCATGCCCGCGACGCAGGCCACGGCCAAGAAGAATCGCTTCATCGGTATTCCTTCACGAGTGTGCGGAGCGGCGAATCGTTCGCTGCGTTTTGAATCGGCGTTTGGAGGTGAAACCGACCCGGAAAAGATGGAGGGCGACGCCGGCGAAACCGAGCCGTGGCGTTCTAAGCGAGCCAGGCGGAGTAATCGGATCAAATGGCGCCGTTCACCGGAAGTAGATCACATACACGGTCAGACCGACCAAACACAAATTCAGCAAAACCCCCGCTCCGGCCAGTGTGCCGATCCACGCGGCGGCGGGATTATCGGCTCCGGCGCACGCGGCGAGTTCCGCCCGCAGGTGGCGTTCGAGCTCGGCCCGCGTCTCCGCCGATTCGCTCAATAGCCGGATCGTGACGTGGCTCATTCCGCGAAACGCGATAACATCCAAGATTCCCGGCCCGTGCGTCCAACGGTTCCCGTAGCGGGTCGCATTCGTGATGTGGCTCAATTCCAAAGCGCGTTCGATGGCCCGTTCGGCGATCATTCCATCGACGTTGTAAATCGACAACCAACGCGTCCGGTTCGTCAGCGTCAGCGCGGCCGAGCCGATGACGAGCAGCAGATAGCCGAGCGCCACCAAGAGCCACGCCGCGGAACTCTGTTCCCAACCTTCGCGCAGTTGCTCGAAATTCCCGCGCATGAAGAAACGGGTGTCGGATTGAACCAATGTGAGGAGCAGCGCTCCGCCGACGAGAATGAACCCCGACAGTGCGGCCAACACTATCGCGAAATCCCAGCGGCCCGACACCACCGTCGGGTGCGATTTCTTATTCACCGACGCCAACCAGCAGAGGTAGAAGGTCAGCGGCATGAGGCAGCAGAGCGCGGCGAAGCAGGCCGCGATGAGTTGGGACGACGACACGGCGGAAATCCCGATGGCGACAATCCCACCTTTGTAGGTGCTTCCGCGGGCCGGGGTATACTTTCAGAGTCTTTCCGATTCAGAACCCCGCGGGCTTCCCATGCCTCAACCGATCCCGACGCACCTGATCACCGGATTCCTCGGCGTGGGCAAAACCACGGCGGTGCTCGATCTGTTGAAGCGCAAACCCGCTTCGGAGAAATGGGCCGTGCTCGTGAACGAGTACGGCCAAGTGAGCATCGACGAAGCGTTCATCGAAGGCGAAGCCGTCGCCGAGGGGGTGGCGGTGCGCTCGGTCGCCGGCGGCTGTTTTTGCTGCACCACTTCGCCGCAACTGCCCGTGGCCTTGCACTTCCTCTTGCAAGAGGCGAAGCCGGATCGACTGTTGATCGAAACCTCCGGCCTCGGCCATCCGGCCGCGCTGCTCGATACCATCCGAAAGAATTATGCCGACCGGCTCGAAGTGAAGGCGACCATCGGCATCGTCACGCCCATCGACTTCGCTTGCCCGGGGATGCTCGACAACCCGGTCTTCCGCGATCAAATCCAAATGAGCGATCTGCTGATTCTGAACAAAGCCGACCGCGCCACACCCGAAGTGCTCGCGGAATTCCAAACGTGGGCGAATGGTTTGTTCCCGCCGAAGTTGCTCGTCGCCGCGACGACGCAAGGCCGGCTCGACCCGGCTTGGTTGGATCTCGACGGCGATTCCGAACGTGTGCCGCTGTTCCCCGACGCCCACGCGATGAACCCGCCCGAGGAATTGCAAACGCTCGGGCGGCCGAGACCTGGGCGCCCGGTGAGATACGATTCGCCCGGTGCCTGCGGTTGGCTCTTCCATCCGGCCGATATCTTCGACGAAGAACGATTGCTGGCTTTTCTAGGCGACTGTTCGGGGATCACGCGGTTGAAAGGAGTCTTCCACACCGGGGAAGATTGGCTCGCCGTCAATCGGTCGGGCACCGCGCTCGGCGTGAAACCGACGGCGTATCGGCGCGACAGCCGGGTCGAGGCATTCGGGGATGGCGATTGGGGAGCGTGCGAAGCCGGGTTGCTCGCGTGCCTCAACAGACCGGCGAGCGGCACGGCGTGAGCGTGCCGTGTTTCCTAGCCGAATCCACGGCACGCCTATGCCGTGCGGTTCGCCGGATCATTTCAGCGGACAGTGCTTCGCATATTCGAGTAGTTCGGGGAATTGGCGGACACGCCGACTGAAACTCTTGTTTCCGTTGCGGACATCGAAGGCGGTGGCCAGTTCCTCCAAGCGGGCGTCCATCCACTCCGCGAGGCCGGCGACCGTCGGTTTCCCGGTGCCGGTGGCCAATTCCATTTTCTTCGGGATGCGAATCGGCACCGTGATGATGCCATTCTCCGCGAGCTTTTCGAGGAGCAACCGCGCGGAGAGAAAGAACTCGAAGCGCCACCACGGGCTGACCGCGTCGAGCGCTTCGGCGAGGTGCCGATCGAGCAATGTCAGCGCGCGGGCGAGGTTGCCGGTGAGTGTCAAACCGACGATGAACATCCCCTTCTGACGGAGGAAATCCGGATTGCGGTCGATCAACCGATAGCCGGTTTTGAAGTGCGCGAGCGCCTCCGCGTGTTTGCCGAGGCGGATCGAAGGCAGCACGACGTTGGCGTAGGTGTGCTCCGGGACTTCCGCGCAGGTCAACTTCCCTTGGCAGATCGGCTTGGCTGCTTTCAGCGCGCCCGCGTCATCGCCGATGGACGCGAGGTACGAGACCGTGCCATCTTGGACGCACGCCGCGCAGTTGCTGAGGTGATCGCCCTTCGAAGCCATCAGCTTCGCGTGGGCTTTCTTGCCGTCGGCGACGCGGCCCATGGCGTCCGCGTTGTCGCGGCGGAGCGTCCAATAGGCGTGAAGGGTCGAACCCTCTGCTTTGTAGCGGCGCTTCATGTCGGCGTAGAGTTCATCGAGTTGATCTCGTCCGATGGTCGGGAATTCGGGGGCGAACCCGAGAACCCACTTGTATTGCCACAGGAATTGAAAGTTGTCGAACCGCCCGGGGTGCGCATCGTATGCGGCGATCAACCTCGAAAACGCGACCATGGCGACATCGGGCCGGCCGGAAAAACTGGCCGATTCGACCAGCCTCGAGCGCGCCTCGAAACTCATGTCGAGGTCGTTGTGCGCATCCGCGAGTTCCACCGCCCGCTCGAGGAGGGCCAATTGAACCGGGCCGTGCTCGAGTTCGCCGGACTCGTCGAGTAGGTCTTCGATTTGTTCGAGCAGATCGGCCATCGTCGCCCTCCGGGTGGTCAACCGCCGACTTTCATCCCGATGCCCCACTCGATGAGCGAGAGCAACCCGTCGTTCAACAGGGTCATCTCTTTCACGCTCAGCGGGTGGTGGCCCAGCAGGAGCGACTGCAAATAGAGCATCTGAATGCTCCGGTGCAAGATCGCCCGATCCTTGACCGTGCACAACCGGGCGACCAGCGGATTCTCGAAGTTGAAGCAAATGTGGGCGAAGGTCGCTTGGGGTTTGTCCTTCTTGCCGAGGTTGTCGAGTACCCCGGACCAGAGCGGGTTGGCGATTTCCTTCGACTGCTCCAGCGAGCGGAAGAACCGCCCCTCTTGGTTGGTCGTGTAGAGCGCCGGGAGTTCCCGCGGCTTGTACTTCTTCACGTCCGGCTTGCAGCGGAACGGCTTCAGCACGGTCTCCGCGGCGCGGAGGAAGTCGGCGACCGCCTCCTGTTCGTTGAGGCCGAGGTCGTCGAACGACTGGCTCATGGTGGTGGGATCGACGATCTCCGTCGGCATGTCGAGGAGTTCCTCGGCCTTCGCCAGCAGTTCGGAGTCGTAGGTGTAGCCGCCGTTGATGACGACTTCGCCGTGGGCCTGCGACACCCGCGACACTTGGCGGAATTGATCGACGGTGGGCACGTAGCGCACCGTGTCGTGCTGCTTGCGGTAGTCGCCGAAGGTCATCTCGCCCTGAGATGTTTCAAAGACGAGCCAATCCATGACGAGCCGGTAGAACTCGTCGTCGGTGGTCGCCAAACTCTTGATGGCCATGCCGTGGAGGCCGATGATCTTGTCGAGCTTCCGCGTGTCCTTCTCGGCGAGTTCGATCAAGTACGACCGCAGGCACTCGCCGAGGGTTTCGCGGGCCGTTTGCAGCTTGGTGTCTTCGTAGAACGATTCGCGAGAGGCCGTGGGCCGGAGGTCGCTGGCGTTCACCGCAGCCTTCACGAAGAAGGCCCACTCCGGTAGCAAGTTCTCGATGTTCTCCGAGAGCAGCATGTTCTTCAGGTAAACGCGGTGGGCCCGTTTGCTCGTCAGCGTCACGGCGTACGGCAACACGTAAGCCAAGCCTTCGACGCCGCCGGCCTTCGATTTCAGCGGGATGGCGTCGAGGAAATCGCTCTCGAAAATCTCCCGGCCGAAGTCGAGGTATGCCTTGTAGCGGTCGCGGTCGTTCTTGTATTTCTCGCGCCATGGGGCGCCGCGCTCGTTGATGATCTGCGTGACTTTGCCGTGGGAAATCCGGATGGGGAACGGCAGCAACCCCCCGTAATGTTTGGCGAGTTCTTTGACGCGGGTCGGGTCGAAATGCTCCTCGCACCCGGCCTTGGCCGTGAGCCAAACCTGCGTCCCCGGTTCCAAATCGCGGTCGATCTCTTTGAGGGTGTAGGTGCCGTCGGGCTTGGCCTTCCACTCCACGGCTTTCGTGTCGGCCTTGGAACTCTTGGAGTAAACGGTGATGGCGTCCGACACCACAAAACACGAAAGGATACCGATGCCGAACTGGCCGATGTAATCGGTCTGGCTCTCGCCTTCGAGCGCCCGTTTCGAACTGAGGCCGATGGTGGCGAGGAACGTGTGCACTTCCTCCGGCGTCAAGCCGATGCCGTTGTCGGACATCATCACCGTCGGCGGCTTGCCCTTCGCCTGATGGATTTCCATGCGGATGTCGCCGACGAACCCTTTCTCGAGTTTCTGCCGGGCGGTGATGGCGTCGGTCGCGTTCTGCATGAGTTCGCGGACGAACACTTCCGGCCCGCTGTACAGGTGGTTGGAAAGCAGGTCGATGATGCCGCCGAGGTTGATCTGGAATTTGTGGTCCACGGAAGCGGGTCTCCGGTTGGCGGGGCGGGTGTTATTCTTCTGGCGGGGTCAACTGTACGGCTTGCCACTTTGTTCGGTACAGTGGTTGCACGTAAGGGTTCAGTCGTTCCGCGAATTCTTCTGGAAGGGCAAGTGTGCGGATGACGCTCTGCACGTCCCCCAAATCCTTGTCGCGCCAAGGGGCCATGCCAGACGCCAGTTTGAGTTCAATCAGCGTAGGAAGATTGACCGTCCAAACACCTTCGATGACTTCCGCAACCAAAGATGGATCGGGAAAGCTTACTGGCTTCGGTAGGCCGTCGCCGGGGTAGCCACCGGTCACGAGGAATTCGATTTTCACCCCGGTGTCGACGTCTTTGAGGTTCTTGCTGCCGGTGAAACCGGGAAGGTATCCCAGGCCGACCAATCGTTCGTGGATGGTGGCTAAACCTTCGGGTGTCACCAGTAAATCCACGTCTTCAGTGAAGCGGCGAAAGCCGTGCCTGAACAACGCTAAGCCACCGACCAACGCGTAGGGCACGTCGATGTCATTGAGTCGGCGGGCGATCCGCTCCAACGTCACGAAAACCTGACTCGTTTGATCGAAGTGCATATCGCCCTCTTTCATCGCCCAGCGGCGATCCGCAGTTAACCGTTCTGGGTAAGTCATGTCTTGTGTTCGCATACCGCTAATATAGCAGTACCCCAAGCCGAGGGCATCCTCATGACCACCCCGCTGCCGAACTACACCCCGTACAAGAATCTGC
>JANOSQ010000304.1:0-8167 GCA_031415915.1 Fimbriiglobus sp.
GAACTCGGCGGCTCCGCGAAAGTGGATGACAAACTCGACGAAATCGCCCGCGTCGCGGTCAAACTGCCCACGGCCGACGATTCCACACTGCGCCAACTCTGCAAGATGCCGAGCGTCGGGTCGCTCGAAATCGTCGATGCCGGCAAGTGCACCGACGTCGGCTTCGCCTGCCTGAAAGAACTTCCCGATCTGCAAAACCTCATCCTCGGCAAGTGTCCGCTCCGGGACAAGGAAGCCGTGGCCATCGGCACCCTGCGTTCACTGAACGTGCTCTTCATCGGCGAATCGAAACTCACCGACACCACCTTCGCCCACCTCAAGAAGCTCGTGAACCTCAAGGTGCTCGACATTTCCGATTGTTCCATCACCGACAAATCGGCGCCGGTCCTGCTCGGCATGAAGAAGCTCGAAGAGTTGAACTTGTCGAGAACCAAGTTCGGCGACGCCGGCGTGACCGCGCTGAAGGATTTGGAAAAGCTCCGACTGTTGAAGTTGAACCAGACCAATGTCACCCGCAAGGGGATCGACGCCATCGAAGCCGCCCGCGGCAAAGCCCTCACCGTGCGGTGGTGAGCGTCGCCGACCACCATCCCTACGCTGTCAGGCGATCAGCAAGCGGGGCGGAGGTGAATCGAAGGGTGCCGGGAAGCACGGCGGGCGACCGGAGAGGTCACTCCGGGATTCTTGTTTTGAGTCGAGTCGGTGGGCCATGAGAGCGGTTCGGCGTCTGGGCCCCGAGACGGCTACAGGATACCGCAGACCAGCCCGACTGCCACCGCGAATAGCATGACAGCCACGATCCGTTGCACGCCCTGCATGGTCAGTTTCTTGAGGTAGCGGTTCCCGATCAGCGCGCCGACGAACGCGGACGACACGGCCGCGCCGAGCAACCCGTAGTCGAGCCCCGCCCCCTCGGCGAGCAGCGACCGCGAATAGACCCCCAAGCGCGACACGTCGATCAGGCACGCGATCACGACCCCGCTGGCTACGAACGCCTCTTTCGAGAGGCCGGCACGCGACAAAAACGCCGACCGCAGCGCCCCCTGCATCCCGGACAGGCCGCCGAAAAACCCGCTCAGCAGCCCGCCCAACGTCAAGAACTGCGGGCCGAACGACATGTCCCGGAAGCGCGGGAGCAGTTCGGCGAGGGCGAACAGCAACACCCCGATGGCCAGCTTGGCGGGCGTGACCTTGAACTCGCGGCCGGCGAGGGTGTACGTCAGGAGCGGCTCGATGCCCGCGAGCCAGACCAGCACCCACGCGCCGATGAACGAGGCGACAAGGGCAGGCACGCCGAATCGGAGGCCGATCCGCCGATCCGCTTGCCGCCCGACCAGCCCCAGCTTGAACAGACCGTTGAGGAAGTGGACGACGGCCGTCATCACCACCGCCTGCTCGATCGGGAAAAACAGGGCGAATGCGGGGAGTAGGAGCGTGCCGAGACCGAAGCCCGAGAAGAACGTGAGACCGGACGCCAATAGAGCCACCGCACAAATGACGAGGTAACTCATGCGGCGTCAATCGACCTCCACGACCGTGCCATTAGGCTTCACTTGGATGTCGCGGACCTTGCCACCCTTCTCCTTACCTCGCACCTCGTAGTTGCCGTTCGGCGTCTTCCACGCCTGCTCGAACTTGACGCCGGGCAGCTTCTCCTTGGCGACCTTCATCACCGGCTCGGGAACCTGATCCAGAGCGACGTTCTCGCCCTTCGGCTTGTCCGAGCAACCGCCGCAACCCGCGAGCAGCAGAAACACCAGCATCCAGACGTGACGCATCAGTAATCTCCCCCGACGACTTCGCCGCCCGCGCGGGTGGAGAGCGCCTTGTACACCGGGTAGTTGATCGAGCTTTTCAGGAAGGCCACGTGCCCGTCCGCGAAGAGGAAGTTCGCCCCGCCGGTGTGCTGACTGGAGAACTGATTGACGTAGCTGTTCGGTGCCCCCGGCCCGTTCCCGTCGCCCGTGTGCCCGAGCACCATCCCAGACCCGTTGTTCAGGATCGGCGGGGCGGTGGACGGCGGCTGCGGGAATAAAGTAGCACCGCTGACGGACCCCACCCAAGTTGTCTGACCGAGCCGGAACGACCGCTCGCCCACGATGATTGTGCTGCTGGTGCCGTCGGTGATGTCCCCGATCCGTGTCTTGCTGTTCCGATAGAACACGCCGTCGCCCTCTACCCCCGGCTCGCTCGTCCCGAACACCCCGATGAAGTTCGCGGAGGCCACGTCGCAGACGGTGGCGACCGGGTTGCCCGCCAAGTCATATTTCTTGGTCGTCCACGTCAACTCCGGGCTGTCCGACGGGCAGGTGAAGGATTTGATGAACTGGACTCGCGCACTTGCATTGGCGGGTGCCTCGATGTTCTGGTTGAACTGGATGGCGTTGTACACCGCCTGTTGCTCCATCTGCGGCAAGATGTGCGCCGCCCAGCCCCAACCCGGCCCGGTGTCGTTCCCGGCGGCGTCGAAGTTCGACGCGTAGCCGGGCGGGAACGCTTTCGCCGTGTCGTGGTAGTTCTGCAACGCCAGCCCGACTTGTTTGAGGTTGTTGACGCACTGCACCCGAGCGGCCGCCGCCCGAACCTTTTGAACCGCCGGCAACAGCAGGCTGATCAGGATGGCGATGATGGCGATCACCACCAGCAATTCGATGAGCGTGAAACCGCGTCGTGTCTTCATGGAAAACTCCTCTGCCCCTCTGCCCCTCGGCCTCTACCGCCGAACACATGATTCTCCAACCTATCGGCCGGATCGATTACCGTTAGTATCGCCGGATAGTCCCGGCTCGCCAAACGGAATCTCCCCGACAAGGAAGTTGTCCGAGCGTCACGTCTCCTCCTCGAACAACGCCGCGACGAACTCGTCCGGGTTGAACGGCTCCAAATCCTCCATCTGTTCGCCGACGCCGATGAACTTGACCGGCAGCCCCACCTTCGTTTTGATGCCGAAGACCGCCCCGCCCTTGGCCGTGCCGTCGAGCTTGGTTAGGATCAACCCGGTGCATTTCACGGTCTTGGTGAACTGCTCCGCTTGCGTGATCGCGTTCTGGCCCGTGGTCGCGTCGAGTACGAGCAGCACTTCGTGCGGGGCGCCGGGGATTTGCTTGCTGACGATACGGTGGATCTTTTCGAGTTCGCGCATCAGGTTCGTCTGCGTGTGCAACCGCCCGGCCGTGTCCACGATCAGCACGTCGTACTGCCGGGCTTTGGCGCGCTCGCAGGCGTCGTGGGCCACGGCCGCGGGGTCGGAGCCCTGCTGCTGCTTGGCGATGTCCACGCCGATGCGCTCGGCCCAAACGGTGAGTTGCTCCACCGCGGCCGCGCGGAAGGTATCGCACGCGGCCACGAGGACTTTCTTGCCGTCGTTCTTGAAGCGCAGCGCGAGCTTGGCGATCGACGTGGTCTTCCCCGAGCCGTTGACGCCGGCGATCATCACGACCGTGACGCCGTTCGGCTGGAAGTTCAACCCCTCGGCCGGATCGAGGAGTTGCTCGCGGAGTTGCTGGCGGACGAACAGTTTGACGTCTTCGCCGACCTGCTTGTCCAAGTACCCCTTGCGGACCTTCTCGACGATCTGCGAAGTGGCCCCGATGCCGACGTCGGCGAGGAGCAACTGTTCTTCGAGCTTGTTCAGGAACGCGTCGTCGACGCGGTAAGCGCCGGTGAACAGGCCCACGACGCCGGAGAAGACGGAGCGCGTCTTGGTCAGCCCCTTTTTGATTTTCGCAAAGAACCGCCCGAGCATGGTCGCCGCCTGATTCGTGGGGATGGTGCTTCGGAATTGTATGCGGGCGGCGTGTTGCGACTCGGATACAATTTCATGACCTCCCCATGGATCCCCGCATGAATCCCCTCCACACGACCCGCCGGGCATTCTTCGGTTGCACGGCGCAGGGCGTCGGTTCGGTCGCGCTCGCTTCGCTGCTCGCCGACAATGCCGTGTCAGCGGAGGGGGCGATCTCGCCGTTGCACCACGCGGCCAAGGCGAAGCGGGTCATCTGGCTGTACATGGCCGGGGGGATGAGTCACCTCGAAACCTTCGACCCGAAGCCGAAACTCGCGGAACTCCACGGCAAGCCGATGCCCGAGTCGATCACGAAAGGCCAGCAGATCGCCCAGTTGCAGGGGGCGAAGCTCATGTGCTTCGGCCCGCAGCACCCGTTCAAAAAGTACGGGAAGTCGGGCCTCGAAATCTCCACGGTCTTCCCGTTGCTGGGGGAAAAGTGCGCCGACGACATCTGCATCCTCCGCAGCCTGCACACCGACGCGATCAACCACGATCCCGCCCACACGCTGATGAACACGGGATCCATGATTCCCGGTCGCCCCTCGGCCGGCTCATGGCTCTGGTACGGCCTCGGCAACGAAGCCAAGGATCTCCCCGGCTTCACCGTCCTCGTCAGCACCGGCCGCTTCGGCCAGAGCCAGCCCATCGCCGCGCGGCAGTGGCACAGCGGGTTCCTGCCGGGCAAATATCAGGGCGTGCATTTGCGCGGCCAAGGCGACCCCGTGCTCTACGTGCGCAACCCCAAGGGCGTGACGCACCAGCAGCAGAAGGACGTGATCGACGCCGTGGCCAAGTTGAACAAGCTCGAAAATGAAGCGGTCGATGATCCCGAAATCGCCACGCGGATCAGCCAATACGAACTCGCGTTTCAGATGCAAACCGGCGTGCCCGACCTCGTCGATTTCAGCAAGGAACCGAAGGCGATCACCGATCTCTACGGCACCAAAGGGGGCGACGGATCGTTCGCATCGAACTGCCTGCTCGCACGGCGACTCGCCGAGAAGGGCGTGCGCTTCATCCAGCTCTACCACCGCGACTGGGACCACCACGGCTCGGTCAAGGACCACATCGCCGGCACCGCGAAGGAAGTCGATCAGGGCGTCTCGGCGTTGCTCACGGACTTGAAGAACCGCGACATGTTGAAGGACACACTCGTCGTCTTCGGCACCGAGTTCGGCCGGACGCCGATGGGCCAAGGCAACGGCCGCGATCACCACCTCGCCGGCTTCAGCATGTGGCTCGCCGGCGGCGGCATCAAAGGCGGCATGACCCACGGCGCCACCGACGACTTCGGCTACCACGCCGTGGAAAACAAGGTCCACGTCAACGACCTGCACGCCACGATGCTGCACCTGTTGGGCATCGATCACAAGAAGCTGACGCACAAGTTCCAGGGGAGGAACTTCCGCCTGACGGATATTGCCGGGGAGGTGATTAAGCCGGTGCTGGCGTAGAGGTGGACACGGTAGAATTGTGATAGCCACACAGGAGTGCGATATGCCGATGCTGAACATCCCCGATGAACTCTACACCGCGCTGGCGGCTCAGGCCGAGCGCTGCCATGTGAGCGTGGAAGAACTCGTGCTCCCAATTCTGGACCGGGCCAAGAAGCAGCCGGCCCAACTGCCGGAAGGCTTTGTCCCGCTGTCCAATGAAGAATGGCTGGCAGAGATGGAAGCGTGGAAGCGCGATATCGAAAGCCGCGCCGACCGCTACCCGCCGGGGTTCGTCCTCGACGACAGCCGCGAAACGATGTACTTCGGACCTCGGGAGGCGGAACAAGGATCGTCCTCGACAGCAATATCTTGATCCGGTACTCAAATCCCAAGGATGCGGCTCACGCAATATCCTTTGCGGCTGTGACGCGCCTGCAAGCCGAGAGCCGAGTCCTCTGCATTGTTCCGCAAAACCTGTACGAATTCTGGGCGACAGCCACTCGGCCCATTTCCGCAAACGGCTTGGGCCTTTCGGTCGCTCACGCCCAATCCGAGATCGCAAAGTTCAAGAGATTCTTCCGCCTGTTGCCCGATGCCCCGAACTTGCTGGACGAATGGGAAACGGTGGTGTTCTTCTACGCCTGTCATGGACGGGTGTCCTACGATGCCCGCATCGTCGCCGCGATGAACACGCACGGCGTCACCGAAATCCTCACTTTCAACGCCCCCGACTTCCGACGCTTCCCCGGCCTCACGATCTTGGATCCGAACAGCTTCGTCGCTCCGTGAATATGCCGTTGCTGGCACGGGTGAGTCGGCCGCTGCCTCGATCCGCGAGCTCTTTCACCGGAAAGGCTGCGGCCCCCCGGAACGCCCTCGTGGCGGTACCGGTTGGACGCAAACGCCGCGTGTGTGAGTTTAGATGACGGCACGTGAAAGCCTGGAATCTGACACTCAGCCGCATCCCTCGCTATACTACTCTGCCTCAACCCTGCATATTCGCACCGAGGTCGCCATGGCGCAATTCGATAGAAATGCACCACCAATCCTATACAAGTACCGTGGCGATATCGCACGTGACGTCAAATGCCTGCTTGTCGATCGATGCCTATATCTCGCTTCGCCCTTAATGCTGAATGATCCATTCGATTGTTTCCCCGCCATCGCCGTGCCGCCTGTAGAAGAACACGAGCGAATCATCACTTCAATGGTTGCCAGCGTGCCTGCAAGTTATCCCGAGGCGGAGATTCGAGAACGCTGTCGCAAGTTATTGAAGTCCGAACACTATCGGCGTCGTTTTGCTGAGGAGTTCTATGAAAAGGACCTCGGACAACTTGGCGTGATTTCTTTGTCTGCGCCCCGCGCCGAACCGTTACCCTGGGCGCACTATGCGAATAACGGCGCCGGGTTTTCCGTAGGATACCGTGGTCACGACGATGGCGAATTGGAAGCGCTCGGGGCCGCAGCCGTCGTATATGACACGCATCGCCCGGCTATGAATCCTTTCGACGACAACGAGGACTGGTTCAAGATCCTCCACACCAAATCACAGCACTGGTCGTACGAAGAAGAGTGGCGATATGTGAGGATGCCCGACGACGGCGGCTCGGGTATGATGACTGTGGCGCCCAATTGCATCGTCGAGGTTTGCTTGGGGCCGAAAATGAAGGACGACGACCGCAAATCCGTGATAGAAGCGGCGCGTGCACTGCCTGACCAACCGCGAATCTTGCAGGCGGAACTCGATTGTCGGAGTTACGGTCTCAATTTTCGGGATATTGATTGGTAGCGTTACGAGTGCAGCGAAAACTGCCGGGAATGAATTGCATCCGAGCGCCACCGACGCGATCCAAATCAAACGATCCCCTCACTTATCCTCCCAATTTTCAACATTCAATCCAGGAATCGCGGACAAGTCCGTATCGGCGCTGACGACGGTGCAATTGCCGAGCGCGAACGCTACCGCCGCGAGTTGGATGTCCGGAACTTGCATTGGTCGACCGCGCCTGCGGAGCTCCGCGGCCAGTCGGCCATAAGCCTCGGCGGCCGCGTAATCGAACGGCCAGATCGTGACTCCCTTCAATCCTTTGCGGGCCAATTTCCAGTTTTCCTCGCGGGAGCGGCTATTTTCGATGCCGTAGAAAAGTTCGGCGAGGATCGGTGGACAAGTACCGATCAATGCCCCGGCGCGTCGAGCCTCTTTCACTCGTCGGTCGACTCCGCGTCTTGCGTTGATCAGGTTGCTCAACGAGTTCGTGTCCAATAGATAGCGGCGGCTCATGGGAACAGCCCTTCAATCCGCTGCCCCTGTTCCTTCCAAAGCTCCTTCTGTTCAACCTTCCGCGCAGCCAGAATGCGCTCCAATTCCTCCGCGGCCGCTTCGGACTTCGGCAGTGCCAGCAACTCGTCGTACCACGCGATCCACGCTGCGATGGCTTCCGGGCTATCGCCGTTGATGTCGATCTCGCCATTGGCTCCATCGGGTTTCTGCACGATGACGTCGGCTTCCTCCTCCCAATCGGGCGGCGGACCGTCGAGGACAATCCCGCCGTTGCGGAACTTCCCGGTGATGGTGGACATGATCGTTCGCCCTTTCCAGTGTACCAGGTCGAATTCAGACAGGCCCGGCGGCCTGTCCTACATCCCGATTCTATCACTCCAGCGGTTCCAGTGGCGGCAACTCCCCCCGACCCCGTTACCCATCATTCCCCTTATTCCAAGCAGTAGCGCCAGGGATCGCTTTTCGTTCCCCGACCCTGCTTCCCGATCAGATTCCGGGCGGCGGCCAAATTCAGCCAATTGTAGAGCGTGCTCATCCCCGGCTTCGCCGCGTCGTCCGGCCAGTATTCCGCGATCTCCTTGTGCGTGAGCGCGGCCGTGTGCTGCTCCAAGATGGCGAGCACCGTCTGCCAGTTCTCTTCGAACTGCCGTTCGCGCGGATCGG
>JANOSQ010000305.1:0-7457 GCA_031415915.1 Fimbriiglobus sp.
CACGCTCGCCGCCGACGAAATGCAGGGGGGCACGTTCACGATCACGAACCTCGGCGCCTTCGGGATCGACGGCTTCACGCCGATCATCAACTGGCCCGAGTGCGCGATTCTGGGTATCGGCGCCATCCGCAAACGGGCGATTGTCGTAGGCGATGACGTCGTAGCCCGGCACACCGCCACCCTCAGCTTGACCTTCGATCACCGGGTCGTCGACGGTGCCCCGGCGGCGCGGTTTTTGCAAACGCTGGGCACCGGAGCGGAGAATCCGTCGGCCTGGTTGGTGGAATAGCGTCGGCAAATGAATGGAATATCATTGGACACCGCCCCGCGTCGAACGCAAGATGACCACCCCATCGGGGTTGCACGAGGATCGATCCGTTGGTGAAGCTCGCCGTTCTCGTCGCCTTGCTCCTGTCGGTGGTGCCGGCTCTGGCCCAACCCGCGGGGGATCAACCCCTCCAATTGCTCGGCGTGACGCCGCAGGGTGGCCGCACGTCCGTGACCGAAGCGTGGGGCGCCGTCGAGTTCACCGTGCAGAATCCGAACGCCACCGGCCGGGATGCCCGCGTCGCGGTCTATTACCCCGAAGCCCCCGATGTCCAATATGCCCGCGATCTCTGGATTCCCGGTCGGGCCAGTGTGACCGCGTGGGTCACAGTCGGCCCGGCACCGAAACAAACCGGTGAGTTCGGGCGGGAATTCCGCACGGTGCTGATCGACCGCACCGGCGGTGGCAACCGCGTGGTGCTGCCGACGGGAACCGAACGCGCCCGCAGCCGCGTGGTCTTGTACCGGAAGCGCGAGCAGGCCTCGTCGCTGATGGTCGATGTCCCTCCCTTCGAACCCGGCATGCCCGATGCGGTCGTGCCGCAAGATCCGCTGACCTTTGCCCTCCTCCCCCGAGTCGACGGACAATCCGAGCACGTGTTCATCGTGCACCAGGGTCCGCTGCCGCTCGCGCCGGAATCGCTCGATGGCGTCGATGTGTTTATCCTCGCGGGGAACCGCCTAGGCAGCGATCCGGCCGGGAGTGCGGCGTTGCGGCGTTGGGTACACCAAGGGGGCCGGCTCTGGGTGATGCTCGACCGCGTCGATCCGGAGGTGCTCGCCCCGCTGCTCGGCGACGACCCTTTGACCACGGCCGATCGCGTCGGCTTGACCACCGTGCGGCTCCGCGGATCCGGGGATGGCGCCGCGGCCGAATCGGTACAGGATCACGAGCAACCGGTGCCGTTGGTGCGGGTCATCCCTTCGGCGAGTGACCGGGTTCTGGCCACCGTCGACGGCTGGCCCGCCGCGTTCTCGCGCCGCGTCGGCCGCGGCAAGATCGTCTTCACCGCGCTCGGTGGCCGGGGTTGGCACCGGCCCCGGATCGCACACGACGGAGCCTCGCCGTTCGCCACGATCAAAGATTTCCCGATCCCTTTGCCCCCCGCCGCGGTGCTGTCGAAGGAACTGCACCCGCCGAACGAGGCGGATCCGCTGCCGCCGGAAGTTTTCCAGCCGATGCTCACGGAAGAAATCGGTTATGCGGTCGTCGGTCGTGGAACCGCCGCGGCGCTGCTCGCGGGATTCGTCGCACTCCTCGCGGCGGTGGGCTTCGGTTTGCGGCGCTCCCGCCACCCGGTGCTCCTCGGCGCGATGATCCCGGTTGTCGCCGGGTTTGCCGCGGTGGCGTTCGTCGCGCTGGGCGAACGCTCGCGGCAAGCGATCCCACCGACGGTCGGACTGGCCGCGCTGGTCGATCCGGTACCCGGGAGCGACGAATCGGTCGTGTCCGGGATGTACGCCGTCTATCGCCCGACTTCCGGCCCGGCGCCGCTGGGTACGCAAGCCGGAGCGAAGTTGGGGCTGGATGACGAAGGGCTGGAAGGGCAGACGCGCGTCCGGGTGGAGTCGGACACCGGCGCTTGGCATTGGGATGGGCTCGCGCTCCCGGCGGGAGCCCGGACGGGATCGTTCCGGGCCACGGTGAAGACGGGGAAAATCTCGGCGGTCGCCCGCTTCGGCCCCGACGGGATCGAGGGCAAGCTGTCGGCCGGGGCATTTCAGAATCTCGGCGATGCGATCATCTCGATGCGGACGCGGGAACCCGCGGCCGTCCGATTCGGTTCCGAAGGTACCTTCCAATCTGGCGCCGCCGACAACTTGCCGGTGGGCCAGTTCTCGCCTGGCACCGTATTGACAGATCGCCAGCAACAACGCCAAGCCATCTACCGGCAACTGCACACGGGCACTGGCCCCCGGCACTTGGAAGGGCGCGATCTCCTGCTGGTCTGGGCCGATTCGACCGACGTGTCGATCCTCCGCGACGAGGGCGCCCGAATCGTCGGCAGTTCTCTGCTCGCGGTACCGCTCGAGTTCGAGCGGACCGCGCCGGATACGCCCGTGACCCTCCCGCGCGGATCGGTGCCCTACCGCCGCTTGGCGGATGGCAAGCCGCTGCCGATGACCATGACCGCACCCTATGGCGTGGATATGCGGCTGAGGTTCCAAATGCCCGCGTCGGTACTGCCGCTGAAAGTGGAGAAGGCGACACTGTTCGTCCACGCGCGGACCCCGTTCCGAAAGTTCACCGTCTCAGGGGGCAAGGACGGCAAACAACCGCTGTACCGAGCGGATGCGCCCGTCGAACCGATGCGCATCGAGATCACCGACGCGTCGCTGTTGCAACTGGACGACCAAGGCGGGCTCTTTTTGAGCGTCGCCATCGGCGAAGCCGCGGCCGGCGGCGACTCGGACACGGCTTGGAAGATCGAATCGCTCTCGCTCGAAGTAACCGGGCGGACGGCGCCACAGTAACGGGGGAACGGACGTGGGAACGGGTACGGCGGAACCGGTGGTCGACGTGCGCGACTTGACGAAGCGCTACGGCAAGTTCGTGGCGCTCGACAAGCTGACGCTGACGGTCGAGAAAGGTCAGATCCTCGGGTTCATCGGCCCGAACGGCGCCGGGAAAACGACGACGATCAAAATCTTGGTGGGCCTCGCCCGGCCGACGTCGGGGGCCGCGACCGTGGGCGGCATCGACTGCGTGGCCCGGCCCCGGCAGCTCAAGCGGTTGATCGGGTACATGCCGGATACGTTCGGTTCCTACGACGGCATGCGCGTCGCCGAGTATTTGGATTTCTTCGGTGCGGCTTTCGGCATCCCGCGCCGGTCGCGCGCCAAGCGAATCGACGAAGTGCTCGAACTCACGCGCTGCCCCGGCTTCAAAGATTTATACGTCGAAAGCCTCAGCCACGGCATGCGGCAGCGCGTCGCCTTGGCCCGGACGCTGCTCCACGATCCGGTCGTGCTCATTCTCGACGAACCCGCCAACGGGCTCGATCCACCGGCCCGGATCGAGATGCGCCAGCTCCTGCTCGACCTCGCCGCCCGCGGCAAGACCCTGATCGTGACGAGCCACATCCTCCCGGAGTTGGCCCGCATCTGCGACCGCGTCGCCATCATCACGCGCGGGCGCCTCCGCGCCATCGGCACGCTCGACGAAATCGCCCGGCAGCTCAGCCCGCAGCGGACGATGGAAGTGATCCTGACCGGCGCGGAGATGCTCGACCGCGCGGCCGCGATCATCCGTCAACACGCCGAAGAGGGCGCCGAAGTGACGAAGTCCCCGACGGAGTCGGCGGTGCGATTTCGCACGGCGAAGAGCGAAGACGCACTCGCCGGCCTGCTCGCGGAGTTGATTTCGGCGGGCTTGCGCGTCGCCCAGTACCGCGAGGTACAGACCGATCTGGAAGAAGCGTTCATGACCGCCGCCCGGGCGGGGGACGCCGAAGCCGCGGCGTTGGAGACCGCGCCGTGAACCCGATCGTCCGCCGCGAACTTTTCGATTTGCTCCGGACGCGCACCACGGCGGCGATACTCATCGCGCTCGCCGCGGTCTGCGCCCTGCTCGTGCTCGTGCGCTGGCCGACGGGCGGCATCAGCGACCTGAGCGGGGCCCGCTCGCTGCAAGTGCTGCGCGTCTTCGGCTACGGCTTGCTCGCCGGGGTGCTGTTCCTCGTGCCGGCTTTCCCCGCCACATCCATCGTCCGGGAGAAAGTCAACGGGACCCTCGCGCTGCTGCTGAATTCGCCGATGTCGGCGTGGTCGATCTACGCGGGGAAGCTCGGCGGCATCCTCGGCTTCGCCGCGATTTTGCTCGTGGTGACGACCCCCGCGGCCGCGGCCTGCTACGCCCTCGGCGGCGTCTCGGCGAGCGGCGGCGTCGGCCTGCTCTACGCCGTGCTCGCCGTCGCGACGGTGCAACTCACGACGCTCGGCTTGCTGGTCAGCAGCCGGGCGAACTCGTCGGACGGGGCACTCCGAACCAGCTACGCTCTCGTCCTCGCGGTGGTCACGTTGCCCTTGGCCCCGCACTGGTTGACGCAGGGAACCGAAGGCCCGGCGGCCGATGCGGCCGAGATGATACGCTGCCTGTCTCCGGTGCCCGCGGTGATGGAAGTCCTCGGCCACGCCGGGGTCGGCGACCGCGGCATGGGTTCGACTTCCGCTGTGCTGCCGCGCTACCTCGCGCTCGCCTTGCTCACGAGCCTCGGCTGCGCCATCGCGACGGTTCTCCGTTTGGCGCGGAACCCCCTCGACCGATCCCGCCCGCCGGGCGTGATGACCGACGACCGCTCCCGCTCGGGCCGGAATGCCCGCCGCGTCTTCTTCCTAGTCGATCCTCAGCGGCGAACCGGCAGCATGAGCTTGCTGTTCAATCCGGTGCTGATGAAAGAACTGCGCTCGCGCCGCTTCGGGCGTTTCCATTGGATCGTGCGGATGCTCGCGCTCTGCGCGATCGTCTCCCTCGGCCTGAGCATCGTCGCGACCTCCGGGGCGCTCGCGTGGGGATCGGGGGCCGTCGCGGGGGCGATCATCCTCCTTCAAACCGTACTCGTGATCCTCTTCGTTCCGAGTCTCGCATCCGGGCTTATCAGCTCGGAGCGCGAAGGTGGAACATGGCAACTCCTGCGGACGACGCCCGTCTCCGCCGGCAAGATCCTGCGCGGGAAGTTGATGAGCGTGGCATGGCCATTGTTGCTCCTGGTGTTCGGAACCCTGCCCGGCTACGTCGTGATGGCGACGATCGAACCGGAGCAATTCGCCAGGATGCAACGCCCGGTGATCTGCCTCGGGGTGACCGCGGTCTTCGCCGTTTTGGCGAGCGCCGCGGCGAGCAGCTTGTTCCGTTCGACGGCGAGCGCGACCGCAGCGGCGTATTGCGGGGTGCTCGGCGTCTGCCTCGCGCCGTTCCTGATTTGGCTGGGCCGCGACGCTCCCTTCGGGCATCCGGCCGTGGAAGCGGCGCTCTCGATCAGCCCCGTCGCCGCCGCGTTGACCGCCGCCGACATGCCGGGGTTCGCGGGCTACGATTTGCTCCCGTTGAATTGGTGGATCATGGGCGGAATCAGTCTGGTGTTGTCGGTCGTGCTCGTGCTGCGAACCCGGCGGCTCTATCGACCGGAGTGAGGGATGCGATGAAGAAGAACCCGTGGCTCGTCGGCTTGGTACTCGCCCTCGGCGCCTCCGTCGGCCGAGCCGATGATCCCATCGATAACGTTCTCGAGCGCAACCCGGATATTGCGATGCCCAAGGTCGTGCGAAGCTTCCCGGACAAACTGCCGGGGCTTTGGTTCGAGGCGCTGGGCCGACCCGAAGCCGACATGCGTTGCCAAGCGGCGATGGCCATCGCCAAAGCGCACGCGATGGGCATGGGGGGGTTGGCGATCACCGTGCCGGCCCTGACCCGCGAGTTGGAACGGCCCGATCAGCATTCCTCCGTCGCGCTCGCCGCGGCGAAGGCCTTGGTCGCGCTCGATGCGAAGGACTCGGCGCCCGGCTTGTTCAAGCTGGCATCGGCGGGGGATTTGGAACTCCGCGAGATCATCGAAGCGGCGCTCGCCCGGTGGAATTTCGCCCCCGCCCGTGAGGATTGGTTGAAGCGATTGAATGCGCCCGCTCCGCGCGGCCGCTCGGCGATCTTGGCGATCCGATCCCTCGCGACCGCCCGGGAACCGAAAGCGGTGCCCCGGCTCCGCGAACTCGTGCTCTCCGTCGAAACGCCTTCCCAAATTCGACTGGAAGCGGCCAAGGCGTTGGGCACTCTGCGGAAAAGTGGAGCCGAAGCGGACGCAGAACTATTGGCCGCGGACGCCTCCGCGAAGGGAATGCTCGCCCGCCTCGCGGGGGTGTGGCTGCTCCGGCACCACTCCGGGGATCGTGCGATTCGCCAACTCCAGTCGTTCGCCCGCGATGCGGAACCCTCGGTCGCGGTCGTCGCCCTCACCCGGCTCGTCGAACTCGACCCGGCCCACGTCGAACCGATTCTCGCTTCCGCGCTCGGCAGCACCGATGCGAACGCGCGGGGACTGGGCGTCGAGGTTCTGTTCCGCCGGCCGTCCGACTCGCACATCCAGCAACTGGGGGAGAGGCTCTCCGATGCGCACCCCGATGTGCATAGCCAAGCCCGGCGTGCTCTCCGCGAACTGGCGGGGAAGTTTCGCACCGCAGTTCTCGCGGAGTGCGAACGGGCGTTGGCCGGGGCCGATTGGCGCGGGCGCGAGCAAGCGGCGATTCTGTACGCCCAGTTGGATCACAAGCCGGCGGCTCTGAAGTTGACCGCGGTCCTGAGCGACGAGCGACCGGAGGCCGCCATCGCCGCCGCGTGGGGACTGCGGGTGCTCGCAGTCCCCGAGACGCTCCCCAACTCGCTGGCCCATTTTGTGCGGCACACGGCGAAGCCCGATCCGCCGGAGTGGCGCGATCGACAACTCGGCCACCTCGCCCAACAAATGGGGCAAGCTCGCTACACCCTCGCCGACACGTCACTGAGGGTCGTGGTGCCTCCGAATAATCGCTCGGGGGTTCACACGCGGGCCGCGGCCAGTTGGGCGCTCGGGCTGATCCACGAGGGGAAGCCGGTTCCCGAACTCGCGGCCACGCTGGCGGGGCGGGTCTCGGCGGTCCGCCCTTTCGACGTGGAACTCGAACCGGTGCGGACGATGTGCGCGATCTCCTTGGCCCGCATGAAAGCGGCGGAGCAATTGCCGACGTTGCGGACGTTCTACACGGACGGGAAGCCCTCGTTCAACAAAGTGAACAACGCCTGCGCCTGGGCCATCGAACAACTGACGGGCGAGAAGGTGCCTCCGCCCGGCGAGTTGGTGCTACCTCAACGGGCTTGGTTTCTGGTTCCGATCGACTGACGGGGGCCGCGGAGTAGCCTGAAAGGATTCTGGCGGTTCCACCTCTCAATCCCAGAATGCGAACACGGGGTCATGGGAAGTGCCTCGGAGATGCGGACCCGGAAATGGCAACTCGGAGGCATAAGGCGAGCGGCAGCACTTGATTCACCTGCCGCACGGCTTGATCGTGATGTCGTACTTGCGAAGCGACGGCGAGCGCTCCATCCGCGCCTCGTACGGCTCCATCTCCTTCTTCGAGAGTCGGACGCCGTTACGGTAGTC
>JANOSQ010000306.1:0-5635 GCA_031415915.1 Fimbriiglobus sp.
CAAATCCTTATCGACCCACATCGGCTTGTGGAGGAACTCGAGCGTCCACTTCACGTCCTTGTTTATGTCCAAGGCCTTCCGGAAGTATTCGGTTTGCTACGCGCTCACGGTGCTGGCTTTGCCGTCCTCGGAGTTCACGCACAGGAACAGGGTGTTCTTATAGACGAAGTGGTAGAACTTGCGGCCGAAGCGTTTGGTCCAGTCGGCGTTGAGTTCCTTGTTCGTGAGGTCGTGGTTGCCGGGGACGTAGAAGAAGGGCATCTGCAGTTGGTCGATGTAGCCGGTGAACTCCTTCCACTCTTTCTCCATCACCTCGTCTTTGGTCGTGTACCCCTCGATGAGGTCGCCGACGCTGACGACGAACTCGGGCTGGAGCATGTTGATGCGCTGCACGGCTTGGCTGAACACCTTGGGCCGGTGACCGCCGGTGCGGTCGGAGACGACGGCGAATTGGAATTGCTCCGCGTCGGCGTTCACCTTCAAGCTCGTCCACGGGTTCTTTTCTTCGGACACGACCCGGATGCCGTCGGCTTCCCGGCCGATGGGTTTGCCGGACAGCTTCACCTGCGACAGGGCCGCGGCGCCGCCGACGATCACGAGCACTCCGACCAGCAGCATCACGCGGTACATGTTTTCGCCCGAAGGGTGAAGAAGACAGAGCGGGAATGGTATCAGACGCGGAGAGTGGACGGCGCGAAGAAGCCGTGATGTTTTCAAGACGCGTACCACGCGATGAGCTTGGCCACTTCCCCGCGGTCGGCGAGAGTGCGCATGGCCCACGGCTGCCGACCCGCATCCAAGAGTTTGCTGTAGCCGAAACTGTCGTCCACGAGGCGCAGGGCGAGCTTGGTCGCGTTCACCCGGTCGAGGCCGCCGTGCCCGAAGACGCGGGCCAACCAGAGGATCGCGGGGAACGTCATTAGGAGGGAATCCAGCCCCTCCCAATAATGCCGGTGGAAGTTCGTCGGCCCGCAGAACTGGAGCGATTCCACCTTCACTTGGTAATACCGCAGCAGTAGCGCCTCGGCCTCCGGCGGAATTGGTCCGGCCGGCTCCTCGGCCTCCGCGAAGGTCGTCGTCGGGATGCGGGCATGGAGCTTGGGGATCTCTCCGGTGCCTCGCGCGAAGCGGAAAGCCGAGCGGATGCGCACCCACTTGCCGAGGCTGGCGATGCCGGCGTCCGGGCCGTTGTCCTTCCGGCAATAGATGGCTGTTAGTTGGCGGAAGAGCATCCGCCCGACCCAGCTCGGTTTGGGCACCATCGTCCGGATCGGCACATCTTCGACGGTGGCCGCGGACATCACGTCGAGGAAGTCCTTCAACCTCGGCCCCTGCACTTCGCCGAAGCGGGATTTCTTGCACACCTCGGCCAGCGCCGCGATTTGCCGGAGCCGGCGTTCGAGCGAGTACGCCGGTTCGTTCAAGATCTCCAACAGCGCCGTGTTGAAGCGGAGCAGATCGGCCCACGGCACGCTCTGCCCGTCCCGCAACGGTGGCGGCGGAAGCTCGGTCGCGGAGCGCGTCGTATCCGCTTCGAGCAACCCAGCGAACTCCGCGAGTTCACCGGCATGCGCCGCGAGTTTGCGCCCGTCGTTCGCGGTGGCGGTGGGGCAGGCGAAGCGGATGCCGACGCGCCAATGATCCCCGGCGGGCACGAGCACGAACGGGTAAATCCGACACGCCTTCGGCTTCGCCGCGGCGCCGAACTTCGCATGGATCCGACAGCGATTCTCCGCATTCAGGAAGACGCACGAGCCATCCGGTTTGTGGGCGAGTGCATAACCGTCGGCGCCGCGCTCGACCGTTTCGATCTTCTCGAATCCCGGCTCCGCGCTCCAATGCTGCCGGGCGATGATCTCGCGCTCGGCGTCGGTCACGGGCACGATGTACGTGCGGCAACAGTCGGAACAACTCCGGCAATCCCAGTTCTGCACCGTCGGCAGCGAACGCACCGGCATCGGCATTTTGGAATCTTTCGATACAGGGTCTTGCGCGCCGTGCGCACCGCTTGTAATATCCCCCACCAGTGACCGCACCAAGGCTCGACACCGAACAACTATGCTCAAGCTCGCTTCCGAAATCTCCCCGTCGGCCCAACTCCTCCGTCCCGGGGTGGCCCAATACCGCCTCCCCGAGCGCAAAAGGGCGCCGGACAAATCGATCCCGGTTCACCTCTTCGGCCGTACGCACGTCGCATCGATTCCGACTCTCCCCATCCCACCGTCCAATCCCGAAGACACGCCCTGGTCCGTGATTCCGAAGCGGATGCGGGGTGCGACCTTCGCCGACCGCAGCTATCCGTGGGGCGCCATCGGCCGCGTCGATACGCCGCGGGGCCACGGCACCGGTTGCCTCGTCGGCCCGCGGCACCTGCTCACCGCCAGCCACCTCGTGAAGTGGCATCCCGATAACCGCGCGGCGTCGATCCGCTTCCGCCCCGGTTTCAACAACGATCTGTCGGGCGAAAGGGAGGATGTCTGCGCCACATCGGTGACGGTCTACAAGAAGATCGAAGTCGGCTCGCCGCTCGGGATCGCCAACGGGGACGTCTCCGCCGACATGGCCCTGTGCCTCCTCGAACGCCGCGTCGGCGACGAACTCGGTTGGCTCGGCACGCGCGTCTACGATGACGAATCGGACGACGAATCGCACTGGGCGAACGTCGGCTATCCGAGCGACCCGCAGAAGCACGAAGGTATGCGACCCATCTACGATTCCGATGTGACTGTCCAACCGCATCACTCCCGGCAACTCGGCCTCGGCACGATCATCCGCTGCAAGGGGGAGATGGTGCCGGGACACTCGGGCGGATCGGTGTTCGCGTTCTGGCCCGACGGGCCGTACTCTATCGGGGTCTACTCCTCGTCCGGCAGCATCGGGGATTTGTCCGACGAGCCGGGCCACTTCCTCGCCGGCGGAAAGTTGCTCGTCCAGCTCGTCCGCAAAATGAGGGAAGACTTCCCGTGAAACCGTCACCCCCGCTAAAAACACCGATCCGTGGACTTTCGCCGTCGGTATGATGTCCGAGTCGTCATTCACTGGGCGGAACATGGCCCCGATCACTTTCAATACCGTGCTGACTTCGGACTCGTTGGCATTTCCTGAATTGCTCCCTTTGGTCGGGAAGCGTGTCGAAATCCGCGTGACGGAAGAAGCCGCCTCGGCGAGCGAACGAATGCTCGATCACGAACTCCACGCCACTTGGGAAGCCGAAGAAATCGCAGACAATTCGCCGGTGCCGAGCATCGAGGAAATCCGGGCCATGCTCTCGTGCATCCCCGGCAACATGGCCGAGGAGATCATCGCGGATCGGGAGGAACGAGGAAAAGTTGAATGAAAGTCTTGTTCCCGCAGAACCCGATGATGAAGAAGCTGCCCGAACCCATTTTCGAGCATGAGTTCGACGCTGCGCAATCCCTCGGGTTGAGTTGTTTATTGTTTGCGGAAGAGGTCATGTCACGCGAGGGGGCCGAACAGTCCGTGAAGCAATTGCCCGACGGAGACGGCGGTCCGCTCCTCTACTCTACCGCGGCTGGATCTTTACCGAGGCTGTCTACGGCGACTTTTGTCGCGCATTATTGGCACGCGGTCACCGCCTCGTCAGTACTCCCGAACAATACGCCGAGGTCACTTACTTCCCCAACTACCATCCGAAGGTTCGCGAGTTGTCGCCGGAAGCGGTCTGGACGGACACGGCCGATCCGTATCTCGCGTGGAGCCAGAGTCGCAAGTTGGGAGACGGTCCTTTCGTACTCAAAGATCACATCAAATCCGCGAAGCATCTTTGGCATGAAGCCTGTTTCGTACCCAAGGGGTCGGGGCGTGAACATTTCGAATCCATCGCACAAGCTTTACTGAACGAGCAAGGGAAATCGTTCAACCGGGGTTTCGTCGTGAAACAGTATCTACCGTTACGTTCTCGCGGCCCAAGTCCTCGCGAGTACCCCATGTGCGAAGAGTACCGTCTTTTCTTCTGGCAGAAGCAGCTACTGATCGCCTCGCACTATCACAATCAGGCAGCGAATCGAGTTGATTGGACTCCTTTTGAAAATCTGGCGGGGCAGTTCACCAGCGATTTCTTCTCGATGGACGTTGCACAAACGGAAGGTGGAAATTGGGTGATCGTGGACATGGGCGCCGGGGAATGTTCCTCATTGCCTCCCAGTTTGGCCGCCTCCCTGTTTTACAGTCGGTTAATCGATCGATTGAGCAACTGAGTATTTCCATGCCCGAAGGGGCGACGATTCACCGCACCAGTTGAATCGAGAATAAACACCCACGAGACTAACCCCATCATGAAACCGTCACCGTTCGATCTCTCCGGTCGCGTCGCCCTGATCACCGGCGGGAATAAAGGCCTCGGCGCCGCCATGGCCCGCGGCCTCGCCGAAGCCGGCGCGGACATCTTCCTCGCCAGCCGCACCGAGCGCGAGTTGCAGACGACCCTCGCCGAAATCCTCGCGGCCACCGGCCGCAAAGGCGGCTGCGCCGTCGCCGATGTGTCGGTGCGATCCGACATCGACCGGCTGGCGAAGACCGCGCTCGACGCCATGGGCCGCGTCGACATCCTCATCAACAACGCGGGGATGAACGCGCCGCAGGCGATCGACGCCATCACCGACGAAACGTGGGACCGCATCCTCGAAGTGAACCTGAGTTCGATCATGGCGCTGACGCGCGCCCTCGCCCCGCAGATGAAGGAGCGCCGCTGGGGCCGGGTCATCCACATCTCCAGCATCATGGGGGAAGTGTCGAAAGAGAAACGCAACGCCTACAGTGCGACGAAATCGGCCGTGCGCGGTTTGGCCCGCGCCAGCGCCATCGACTTGGGGCCGTTCGGCATCACCGTCAACTGCATCGCCCCCGGCCCGTTCACCACCGACATGCCGATGTCACTGCTCTCGGACGCCGAGAAGAAAGCCTTCGCCGACCGTACCGCGCTGGGCCGCTGGGGCGACCCGACCGAACTCGTCGGTCCCGCCGTCATGCTCTGCTCGGACGCCGGCAGCTACATCACGGGGCAGACGCTCTTCGTCGACGGCGGCTACACGGCGCGGTGAATCCGTAGAATTGTTGACGAGCCGGACGCGTGAGCGACGGATCGCATGCCGAACAGCGAGTTCCGAATTGTGGCCGATTGCGATCAATCCGTCACTCACGCTTCCGGCTCGTATACCCCGCCGCACCCCCGAGACCCCGTCCGACCCATGTCCATTGCCAAGCTCGCCCTCGAAGATGGAACCGTGTTCACCGGCCGGGCGTTCGGTGCGCCGGGCGAAAAGCTCGGCGAGGTCGTGTTCAACACGTCCCTCACCGGCTACCAAGAAATTCTCAGCGACCCCAGCTACAAAGGCCAGATCGTCGCGATGACCTACCCGATGATCGGGAACGTCGGCACGACCGCGGCCGACGAAGAATCGCACGGCGTCCAAGCCGAGGGACTGATCGTCCGCGAACTCACGCATGTGCCGAGCAACTTCCGCAGCCACCGCAGCCTCGATACGTATTTGAAGGCGAGCAACGTGACCGGTATCGAAGGGATCGACACGCGGGCGCTCGTCCGGCACATCCGAACTCGCGGCGCCATGGCCGGGATTTTGTCGAGCGTCGAACTCGACGATGCGAAGCTCGTGGC
>JANOSQ010000307.1:0-1879 GCA_031415915.1 Fimbriiglobus sp.
CGACGCCGCTCTGCGAAGTTAGGTTGTCGGCGGTAAAAACCATCGCTCCAACCGGAAGACTCGAGGGATCTGCACGTTCGTCAGCGGTCATACGTCGGCGCACCCCATCCGGCATGTCGACCCAGGTATACGCACCTTCGCCCTCTGCACTGCCTTTCCTCGCATAGAGCTGGTGGAACTTCACCACTTCAATCTTCCTTGCATACCACAGCAGGTAGTCCGCGACGCTAGCCAGTACATCGGTCCCGAGAGATGGACTTCCGGCGCCGCTTGTTTTCTTGAACGCGATTACGGCGCAAAAATTCTCCCCCCCAAACACCTCGTCCATCACCTCCCTCACGTGATGCAGGTTCTCGTCCGAGATCTGCACGAAGATCGACCCGCTGTCGGCGAGCAACTCGCGCGACACCAGCAGCCGATCGCGCAGATAGGTCAAATACGAATGCAGCCCGAGCTCCCAGGTGTCGCGGTACGCCTTCACCATCTCGGGCTCGCGCGTCAGGTCGGCGTCGTCGTTGTGGGTCACGTCGCGCTTGCGAACGAAGGGCTGGAAGTTGGAGCCGAATTTCACGCCGTAGGGCGGGTCCATGTAGATCGTCTGCACTTCGCCGCGCATGCGCTCGAACTGCAACAGCGAATTCATCACCACCAGGCTGTCGCCCAGGATCATCCGGTTGCTCCAGCCGTTGGCGTGCTCGAAGCTTTTGGTCAACTGCTCCCACACCGGCCGGTCGGGATTGCCGAAGAGGTCGTTCAGCCAATCGGCCTGCCGACTGGCGCGATGGCCCTTCAGCGTCTCGAGGATCGCCGCCGTCGACAGCCGCTCGTGGATGAAGAGCGGCAACGTCGGCACATCGAAGCTCAATCGCTCGGCCTTGCCGGACCAGTCGAGAAACGGCTTCGAGAGTGCCTGAAGCTGCGTGGCTGCGGCCTGCAAAGCGGTCAGCAACTCGGCGCGTTGTTCTTCAGGTGCGGTGACTAGCGCGCGCGTCAATTCGCCGATGCGCGCGATCAGCGCCTCGCCCTGCTCACGCGCCGGGTTGCCGTCGTCCCATTGCAGTTGCGGCGCCAGCGAGCTGTCGTAGCGGTAGACCGTGGGCTCGCGGCGGAACTTCGGTTTCGCGGCCGCGTGGCTCTGGACGCCGATTTCGGGCCGGACGAGCGCCTTGGGTTCGGTGTGCGTGTAGGCCCCGGTCTGCGCTAGGGGTTTCGACTTGGTCTTGCGCGTGGCCATGCGGGGCGGCTCCTCGGGTAGCGGCGAATTCTAGGGTCGCCCGAACCGCCCGCCATGGTGGAAAGCCAAGCTGCGCGACGGAGTCGAAAGCGATAAGGTTCCGCCATGACCTTCACTCCCCTCCTGCGCTACCCCGACCCGTCGATCCAGGTTCTCGACGACGCCTTCCTCGCGCTGCGCCTGTTCAGCTCCAGTGTCGAACAACTCGCCACCGGGCTGCGCTGGGCCGAGGGGCCGGTGTGGTTCGGCGACGGCCGCTACCTGCTGTGGAGCGATATCCCGAACGACCGCGTGATGCGCTGGAGCGAAGAGACCGGTGCCGTGAGCGTGTTCCGCCACCCCTCGCGCTTCGCCAACGGCCACACGCGCGACCGGCAAGGGCGCCTCTTGAGCTGCGAGCACGGCGAGCGCCGCGTCACGCGCACCGAGTACGACGGCCGCATCACGGTGATCCTTGTCCGCTTCGTGGGCTAGCGGCTCATTTCACCTATCGACATCGTGGTGAAGTCGGTCGATTCGATCTGGTTCACCGACCCGCCCTTCGGCATCCTCGGCCACTACGAGGGCGAGCGCGCCGAGGCGCAGTTGCCCACCAACATCTACCGAGTGGACGGCCGCACCGGAGCGGCAACCGTGGTCAGCAGC
>JANOSQ010000308.1:0-3094 GCA_031415915.1 Fimbriiglobus sp.
GACTACCGTAACGGCATCCGACTCTCGAAGAAGGAGATGGAGCCGTACGAGGCGCGGATGGAGCGCTCGCCGTCGCTTCGCAAGTACGACATCACGATCAAGCCGTGCGGCAGGTGAATCAAGTGCTGCCGCTCGCCTAAGAGGCGTGTCCGTTTCCCCGCGGGGTCTGGCATGGCGGAAGTGTCACGGTTCCGGCGGGCGTGGCCACTCCTGGGGTCGGCGAGTTCCTCCCGACTCAGGAAGAGTGTGTTTCTTCACGGAGTGACCCCATGGCCGACGAAGACCAACTGACGGCTAAAGTTCAGTTCACGATTGGTGATCGGCGCGTGAAAGCCGAGTTCGCTGTACCGACGGGGCCGATCCGCTCCCTACAGATGCTGCCCGTCTTGCGGGAAGTGACGGGTTTTGTCGTTTCCGTCGCCGTGGATCGCGAGGAAAAGGCGGGGCGGAAAATCAGCTGTGCCGCGGGCTGCGGTGCCTGTTGCCGACAGATGGTTCCGATCGCGCCGAGTGAAGCCCGCCAGATCGCCGAGTTGATCGATGCCCTGCCGGAACCGCGCCGCGGACGAATTCGCGAACGCTTCCGAGCCGCCGTGGAGCGATTGACCGAGGCCGGCCTGATCGAAGATCTCCGTCACTTGGAGCGGGTTGCCGGGGAACGGGTGACGCCGTTCGGTCTGAACTATTTCGAGCTGGGCATCGCCTGCCCGTTTCTGGAAGAGGAATCGTGTTCGATCCACCCCGACCGGCCCTTGGCCTGCCGCGAGTATTTGGTGACATCACCGCCGGAACATTGTGCTGACTTGAAATCCGAGAAAGTGCAAGGGGTCGTACTGAACTCCAAGTTATCTCGGATCCTTCGAGAGATGGATCGCGAGTCGCCCGGAGCAACGGCACGCTGTGTGCCGTTGATTCTGGCTTCGGAATGGGCCGCGCATCATCCCGAGGAGTCACCGCGCGATAGCTCGGAGCTGATGCGGGAATTCCTCGAGCACCTGACGGGGCAAAAGTTGCCCGCGTCCACGAAAGGGGCTGGGTGAAAAGATTGGCCGCTTGTGAACGAATATAGGGCCGGCCTAGCAAGTGCCTCACGATAAGATGGTGCGGCGGACTCCGCAGCTATTGTGCGTCGCCGGCGCACCGGTATAAGAGGCGTGTCCGTTTCCCCGCGGGGTCTGGCATGGCGGAAGTGTCGCGGTTCCGGCGGGCGTGGCCACTCCTCGGCTCGGCGCTCTGGCTGGCCGGGGCCGTCGGATTCGCGGTCGCCTCGCGGGTCGGCCTGTGGCCGGCGGGGATCGCGGTTCTCGTCGCCAGCGCTTGGGTGCTCGTGCTCGTGGTGGTGTCGCGGGAAGCGCTCCGCGATCTGTTCGGCCCCGTCTTCACCTACGAAATCCTCCGGCTCGGCCGGCGCCGGCTGACGTTCGTCCTCCGCTTCCTCTACGTCCTCGCGATCGTCGGCTTGCTCGCGCTGCTGTACGCCACTTGGATGGCCCGCATCTCCCGGTACGGTTCGCTCACGACGGTTCGCCCCTCCGAACTGGCCGGCTTCGCGGCCACGTTCTTCGAGGCCTTCGCGGCGATCCAATTCGCGGTGGCGCTGCTGCTCACGCCGGCCTACATCGCGGGGAGCATCTCGGATGAAAAAGAGCGCCGGACGCTGGAATTCCTGCTCGCGACCGACTTGAAGAACCGCGAGATCATCTTCGGGAAGCTCGCCGCCCGCATCGCCAACCTGCTGATGTACGTCCTCGCCGGAATCCCCGTGTTGGCGTTCCTCCAACTCTTCGGCGGCATCGATCCGGAACTCGCCCTCTCGGCCGCGGCCAGCACCGCGATCACCGTCCTCGGCTTGGCCGCGCTGAGCATCTTCTGCTCGACGGTCTTGAGCACGTCGCGCGGCGCCATGGCGGCCGCGTATTCGGCGCTGTTCGGCTATCTGGCCTTCTCGGCAATCGCCGGGATCTTGGCGCGGACCGTGGCGACGCGGTTCCAAACGCCCCTGATCTCCGTCGGCGGCTGGTCGCTCGACAACTCGGACATCGGCGACGCGATCTCGTCGGGCAACTTGATCTCCACCGTGCTGCTGCGGACGAGCGGGGGAAGGGATCTGAGCGAGGATGTGATCGCCGGCATCCTCCGCGATTACGCGATCTTCTGGGGCATCGCGTCCGCCGCGCTGATCGGCGCCGCCGTCCTCCGATTGCGGACGGTCGCCTTGGCGCAAGGCCGGGGCGACTCGCGCTCGGCGATGAAACCTTCCGCGCGGATCGCCATGGGCGACGACCCGATCCTCTGGCGCGAGGTTTTCACCGGCCATCGCCGCGCCGGGTGGACGGGCTGGGTGTTCCGCATCCTCATCGTGGGACTGTTGGCGGTCATCCCGGGATTGCTCGCCTACCAAGCCTTCTACGTCATGCGCGCGTGGCGCGGCACGACGACGTTTGCGGATCAATGGGAGCAATTCCGCGAAGGGATGTCGATCTGGGTCCGCATCGCCAGCGGGTTCCTGAGCCTACTGCTGTTCTTCGGCGCCGCCCTCCGCGGCGCCGCCAGCATCAGCGGGGAGCGCGACCGTGATACTTGGCTGAGCCTGATTTCCGCGCCGATCACGCCGTGGGAAGTCCTGCGCGGCAAGTTCCTCGGCGCCGTGCTCGGGATGCGTTTCTTCTACGGCCTGCAGTTGGTCGTGTGGGCCATCGGTTTGGCGATGGGATCGACGCACATCCTCAGTTTGCCGCTGGCGATCTTGCACATCGCGCTCTACACCTCGGCGTTCGCGCTGCTCGGGATGTTCTGCTCGGCCACCGCGCGGACGACGCTCGTCGCCAGCATCCGCGCTTTCGGGGCCGCGTTCTTCTGCGCCGGCGGCTTCTGGTTGTTTTTGCTCCTCTGCTGCGCTCTGCCGTTGAACTTCGCCGGCGGATCGACAGGCCGCTCGCTCGAACTCGGTTCGCAATTCATCCTCGGCTTCACGCCGACGTTTATGGCCGGCTTTTTCCCGATGGATGATTCGCTGAGCGAAGACAACCTCGGCCCGTTCGCGTGGAGGCGATCGTACAGCGTCGGGCCGGTGGCGCCGTTTCTCGGGTTCGTG
>JANOSQ010000309.1:0-1826 GCA_031415915.1 Fimbriiglobus sp.
CGGCGACAGCTTCTTCGAGTGGCTCAAAGACCACTGGCATTGGTGGTGAACGGCCCTTCGGCAGACCTCCCGCCGGACTTGACACAAAATCCCGACCCCGCTATCCCGCCGTCGCTCCGCGCAGACCGACGCGCCGAGTTCCGGGGGACTGCCTGATGATTCTGCGACGCCCGCTCCGATTCGGACTACCGCTTTTGCTGGCGCTCGCGGCCGTGTGGAACGGCGCCGCCGCCCGCGCGGAAGAATCCCCCGTCGGCCGGCTCATCGCGGACATCATCCCCGTCGATAACAAGGTGCGCTCCACCGGCCACATCCTCGCGAAGATGAACCTGCGCAAGGGGAAGGCCTACGACGAACAACTCGCCACCGACGACGTGGCCCGCTTGCTGGGGACGGGTTGGTTCGCCGCCAACGGCGTGGAACTCAAGACCGCCATCGGCACCGACGGGCAGGTCGTCGTCTTCATCAAGGTGCGCGAACTCCAGAACACCGTCAAAGAAATCATCTTCCTCGGCAACGATCACTACAGCTTCGACAACCTCTTCGAGCTGACCCGCGTCCGCAAAGGCGCGCCGCTCAACCCGGCGCTCAACCGCCAAGCGGCCGCGGCGATCACGCAGAAACTCCGCGAGGACGGCCGCTACTACGGCACCTGCACGGTCATCGAAGGGGAGAATCCGTCCGACGAGCGCGTCGTCTTCAACATCGTCGAAGGGCCGGTGGTGCGCATCGGGAAGGTGAGTTTCCGCGGGAACCAAGTCGCGTCCGACGGCCGCTTGCAAACGGTGGTGAACGCCCGCGGGGCCGCCCTGCGCATCGCCACCGTGCTCACGCCGAAGTTCCAACCGGCGGTGCTCGACGTGGACCGCAAGCAACTCCTCTTTTACTACCACAAGCTCGGCTACCTCGACGCCCGCATCGAGGCGGAGGTGCAGCCGTTGGCCAGCGACCTCAGCACGGTGTCCATCGTCTACCACATCGTGGAAGGGCAGACGTACAACGTCCGCAACGTGGTCATCGACGGGAACAAAGCCTTCACCGAGGATCGGCTGAAAAAGGTCACGGCCATCAAGGTCGGCGAGCGCTACGACGAATCGGTGGTGCAGGCCGACATGCACCGCATCACGACGCTCTACGGCAACGGCGGGCACCGCGTGATGGTCGAGCCGGGCGTCTTCCAAGTGCAAGGGAAGAGCGACCAAGTCGACGTCCACTACCGCGTGCTGGAACCGGGATCGAAAGGCCCCGACCGCGTCGGCGCCATCAAGATCGAGGGGAACAACATCACGCAGGAGCGCGTGATCCGCAACCAGTTGAACTTCTTCTCGGGCCAAGTGCTCGAGTACCCGAAGCTCAAACAGGCGGAAGCGAACCTCGCCCGGCTCGGCATCTTCGACGGCGAAGACCCGCCGACGATCGAAGTGGAACCGTCGGCGTTCGACAGCAGCTACAAGGACATCCGCGTCCGGGTGAAGGAAACCCGCACCGGCCAAGTCGGCTTGCAAGTCGGGGTGAACTCGAACGCCGGGTTGAACGGCACTCTGTCCATCAACCAGCGAAACTTCGACATCACCCGCTTCCCGACGAGCTTCGACGACCTCTTGGGCGGCAAGGCGTTCCGCGGGGCCGGGCAAGAACTGCGCATCCAAGCGACGCCCGGTACCCAGTTCTCCCGCTACGAACTGACTTGGCGCGACCCCTACTTCCTCGACACCCGCTTCGGCCTGACCGAGAGCTTCTACTACGCCGACCGCGCCTACAACGAGTACAACGAGAACCGCTTCGGCGTCCGCAGCACCGTGGACTACCGCTTCGACGACAGCCCC
>JANOSQ010000310.1:0-2876 GCA_031415915.1 Fimbriiglobus sp.
GGCCGTTTTCCGGCCTGAAAGGTCGGAAAACGGGTTGCCAGAAAGAGAGGACACCAGTAGGAGCGGGTCCGACAACATTTCTGACAGTGCCAGAATCCGTTGGCACGCCCTCCCCAAGCCCGCCTTGCCGCAATCGATTCCTTTCGGGTAGAGTCCGCGTCCGTGGCCTACCCCGCAAGGATGCGCGTCGGATGGTCGCCCCCGAAGTCGGTTTCCGCACCCGCCCCGTTTGGTTCGCCGCGCTGCTCGCCCTCGTCGTCGGCCAAGGGGCGCTCGCGCTCCAGCTCTTCGGGGGCGGCTTGAACGACGACCGGCCCATCCTCGACGGCCGGCACCCGCTCCACCTGTACCACGGCTCACTCGGCGCCGCGACGTTCCGCGAGACGCGGGCGGTCACCTGCTACGATCCGCACTTTCAAGCGGGTTACCCGAAGACGCCGGTCTTCGATGCCGGCTCCCGGCCCGCCGAATTGTTCGTGTACGCCTTCCCGAATCGCAGCCCCGCGGCCGCCTACAAATTCGGGCTGTTCCTCGTCTGCGCCGCCGTCCCACTCGTGTTCGCCTCCGCGGGCCGCGGCATCGGCTTGTCGGCGCCGGTCGCCTGTTTGGCCGGCCTCGGCGGCTGTGTCGTCTGGTGGTCGCCCGGCGTCCGCGCGCTCTTGGACGCGGGTCAAATCGACGGCTTGATGCTCGGATTGGCGTGGCTCGCCTTCTGCGGTGGCCTCGCGCGCTACGCCGCCGACCCCGGCCTGACCGGTTGGTTCCTCATGGCCGCGGCATCGCTCGTGGGCTGGTACGTCCACCCGGTCGGCTGGCTCGGCGTGCTGCCGATGGTCGCCGTCTACTACTTGATCTCCGCCCCGCGGCACGGGTTGGCTTGGCACCTCGGGTTGCTCGCGGTGCTCGCCGTCGGCGTCGTGCCGAACCTCTGGTGGCTCACCGATTGGGGCCGCTTCTGGTGGCTGCGGCAACCGAGCGCGGGCGAAGCGCCGAACTGGATTCCGTCCTTTTCCGCCGAGCTATTCGGCCCCGGAGCACTGGGCATCGCGCTGGCGGTTTTCGCGATGACCGGCTTGGTCTTCTTGGTGAAGCAGGGCCGCAGCGGGTCGGTCTGGTTGCTCGTCGCCGCGGGGCTGAGCGCCGCGTTGGCGGGGTGCCAAGCGGTTTTGCCCGCCCTCGCCGTACTCCCGACCGCATTCGCAGTGGGCCATCGGCTGGAGCGTTCCCGCGCCGGCCTCGCGGTGCTCGGCGCCGCCTCCGCGGTTCCGCTGCTCGCGGTCGGGCTGGGGATCGGATTCCGCCCGGAGCCGCTGCAACTCGGGCCGAGCGCGGCGCAGCAAGAGTTGATCGACGCGATCCGGCAGACGACGACCCCCGAAGCGCGGTTGTTGATCGAAGATGTGCGGCTCGACGAACGCGGATGGAACTGGCCGCCGCTGCTCGGGCTTTCCGCGGATCGCTACTGCATCGGCGGGCTTGATCCCGAAGCGAACATCGAGCACCTCGCTTGCGGCATGACCGGCGGCAAGCTGCAAGGGCGCCCCTTCGCCGAGTGGACGCCCGCCGACCGCGCCGAATACTGCCGGCGTTACAACATCGGCTGGGTACTTTGCCGGACACCCGAGAGCGCGAAGTGGTGGATGGACGACCCACGGGCGAAAGTGATCGGCCGGTTCGGGGAATCCGCGCTCTTGGAACTGGAACGCCCGCGGACGTTCGTGTTGAGCGGCCGGGCGACCATCGCCCAGATGGATCGCCGCTGCATCGTGCTGACCGACGCGACGCCCGACGAAACCGGCTGGCTGCGCCTGAGCCTGCACCACCAGCAAGAACTCCGCGTCGTGCCGTTGAACGTGACCCCCGCCGCCGACCCCGATCCCGGCGACCCCATCCCCTTCTTGAAGCTCCACCTCCCCGGCCCCGTCTCGCGCATCACGATCTCTTGGCCGCACCCGTAGGAAACATGGTGCTTGCCCCACGGCCCCGACATGGCTACGGTGAATGATATGGAGCTGATCCGGGCGATCCGAGACAAGATCACAGCGGAGGAATTCGAGTTCTCCCAGCACGCCGTGGATCAGAGCCTCCTCAGGGGCATCGCCGTCCGCGAGGTGCGCGAAGCCATCGCCTCGGGCGAAGTCATCGAAGACTACCCGCAGGACAAATATGGGCCCAGTTGCCTGATTTTCGGATTCACCGCCTCGGATCGTCCCATTCACATCCAGTGCAGTCACGCGACACGTGGTTCGGTCAAAATAATCACACTGTACGAACCGGATCCGAACCGTTGGAAGGATTTCAAGCTGAGGAGAACGGGTGATGAATAGCGAGTCCCCGGAAGACTTCGTCGAACGAAACGTCTCGTACTCGTTAGAAATCGCGGGTCGATTGATCGTCGTCGAGCAGGTGCCCGCGCGGGTCTCGCTACGCACCGGCGAACGGTATTTCAGCCCGGCTACCGTCGAGCGCTTGCACGAGATCGTACGCGGTCAGCGCGAACCGACTCGCGTCATCCAAACGCCCGTGTACGAATTCGAATCGCTGCCCCAGGCCAGCGGAGTCTAGCCGATGCGTTTCATGTGGGGCGAAGGCGCGAAAGGCCTGTGGGTCGGGGCGCTCCTCGGCGGGCTGCTCGGCCTCGGCGTTGGCATGTCGCTGATCGAAGGCGAGCTACTTTTCACCGGCGTCACCATGCTCATCGGCGCGGTCGTCTGCGGCCTCGCCGGGTTCTTCTACGGCGACAGCTTCTTCGAGTGGCTCAAAGACCACTGGCATTGGTGGTGAACGGCCCTTCGGCAGACCTCCCGCCGGACTTGACACAAAATCCCGACCCCGCTATCCCGCCGTCGCTCCGCGCAGACCGACGCGCCGAGTTC
>JANOSQ010000311.1:0-5725 GCA_031415915.1 Fimbriiglobus sp.
AAGAGGGCTGAGGGTTGCACCGTGCGCGAAATCGACGGGCTGCGCGCCGAGGCCACTGCGCCGGGTCGCGTGCTGGAACGCATCACTTTTTCAGATGAATCATCGCGGGCCATCTTCGCGGAGAGCACCGCCCGGTGCTACTTGCCTGGCAAGCCCGCCTTCGAGCGGCTCGTCCAACATTGGGTCGACCACCACGCCCACAGCATCGCGGATATGAAGCCAGCGTCGGTTCCGTCCGCTGTCGAACTGGCTAAGGCATGGTGCCGGAGCAACCCCGGCTGCGAATACATCGCGGCGAAATACATCCCGAGGGAAGCCGCCTTCCAGGGGTCGGTTCACATCAAAGTCACGGCGGGAACCGGTGTCGACAAGTTCGAGAAGTTGATCCAAGCCACGATCGCACCCCCTGCGCGTCACGCTGTCGTCGCGGTTACCAAATCGAACGATGCCATGTCCACCGATGTGGCCATCGGAAAGATACTTCCGCAGTTCAAATCAACCGTCAAAGAAGTGGTCGAAGGCGATGACGAGGTCAACGTGTTTTGCGAATACTACCTCGAACGCTTGCGGGAAGGCCATCGGGAAGCAGGTCGCGATCAATACCACTTCTCGAAAATGGAAAGCGATTTCCGACCCTATGTCCAAGCCGAGGTCGTCGCGATCCAAGGCGTGAGTTACGACACCGGCACCGTACAAGTCCGTTTCAAGGCCGACGGCGTCGAATATCAAAGCGACATGCTCGCCATCCCGGCGACGGGACAATGGCTCGATGGGTCGGCCCGAGGTCGCTGTGCGATCACGGGCGTCGATTGGCCCAAGGCATGTATTGAATTGTGTGCCGTCACAAAATTGGGCGCACTCCGGCACCGCCTCAAATCGACGGCCAAAGGGGTGCGTGTAGTGCCCGCGCTGACGGCGAATTGCTCCGTCACCGGCGAACTCCATCTGCTCACCGATATGGCAGAATCGGCGGTTTCGGGGCAAATCGCTCTGCGCTCGAAAATGGTTCCGTGCGCGGAGACGGGCGAGTTGATCCTTTGGAGCGAAACGGGAGTCTCGGATTTAAGCGACCGCATTGTGCGCGACGATTTGCTGATGCCGTCGGAGAAGAACCCGCACCGGCGTGGCGTCGCCAGCGAATTCGGCCAGTGCGATGTATCCAAGAAGCGATTGCTGAACGACGAACTGGCGAAGTCGGAAGCCTCCGGCCGCACGGTCGACCGCGATTTGCTCAAACCCTCAGCGAGATCCGGTCGGCTCGCGTTGGAATCGGAGTTGGTGGCGTGCGAAGAATCCGGCGCCAAGCTGCTTTCGGACGAGACGGGGCTCTGCACGGTGAGTGGGAAGCGGGTCGACCGCGACCTCCTCAGTCCCAGTACGGTATCGGGTGCTTTGGCGATTCGGACTCTGATGGTCGAATGCGGCGTGACCGGGAAGCGAGCTCTGCCATCCGAATTGGAAAGCTGCGCCGTGACCGGCACCAAAGCCATCGCGAGTGAATTGGGCGTCTGCTCGGCCACCGGCCAACGGGCGCTCCACAGCGAACTCGCCCGCTGCGAACACTCGTCGGCGATCCTGCTCCGGTCCCTGATGGGCGTTTCGGCTTTCAGTGGCAAATCGGTCGCCAAATCTCTCCTGGTGCGTTCGGAGAAGTCGCCCCACCGGAAAGGTTTGCAGGAAGAAACCGGACGCTGCCAGAAAACCGGCCGGCTCTTGTTGAAAGATGAATTGAGCCGGAGCGATGTCTCCGGAAAGTTCGTAGATGTCGAACTGCTCGTCAACTCTGAAGTCTCGAACTATCGTGCAATGCCCGTAGAAATGGAGATGTGCTATCTCACCGCGAAACGGGTCTTGCCGCGCGAATTGAAAACGTGCGAGATCAGTAAGCGGCGCATCCTGCGAAGCGAAATGGTGAAGAGCGCATCGAGTTCTCGGTGGGCTCTTCGAAAATACGCCGTGAAACTGCCGAACGGCGATTGGGCGCTGACCGACGAGATCGCAAAGTGTGTTTGGCTCGATGAGACGATCCTCAAATCTCAAGCCGGTCGGTGTCCCCTGACCGGGGTGACCGTCTCAAAAACATACTTGAATAGCGACGGGCAACTGATTGCACTCGCGGAACTTCTCGATGGGAAGTCCGAAACTGCTCGATCGGATTCGTCATTGATCACCACGTTGCAAAAACTCGATTCCGACTTTGCCGGCTTGCACGTTGTCACTGTCGTACAGTCGCCCGGGAAAGCGCAAGCCGCTTGTTGCGAAGTCAGAACGAGGGACTGGCTGCGCACGAAGGTCAAATACTACGGACTGTTGATCCACGCCACCGCCGATCATCTCGAAATTGTGAGCCAAGGCGTCCGGGGTTTCCGAGATGAGAATTCGGAGTTCGTGATCGAAGAAGACGATTTGGTCTTCGGCTGATCGCGACTCGTCCGAGCCGAGCGAATCGATTCCGCTAACATAGCCCCATGAAAATCAACGTCGTCGTCGTCGGCAAAGGGGGGCGGGAACACGCCCTCGTTTGGAAGATCAGCCAGAGTCCGCAAGTGGGCACCGTTTACTGCTGCCCCGGGAACGCCGGAACCGCGAAGGATGGCGTGAACCTGCCGTTCGACGGCACCGACTTCGAGCGGCTGTCCCGCTTCTGCCTCAAAGAGAACGTCGGCCTCGTCGTCATCGGCCCGGAGGATCTACTGGCGCTGGGGTTGTCCGACTACCTCCGCGAGCGCGGCATCGCCGTGTTCGGCCCGACCAAGGACGCCGCGCGGATCGAATCGAGCAAGGTTTTCTCCAAGAATCTCATGCGGCACGCCGATGTGCCCACCGCCGACTTCCGCGTCTTCGATCACCCGAGTTCCGCCCAAACTTATGTGGCCAGCCGGGACTACCCGGTGGTCGTGAAGGCCGACGGTCTTGCGGCGGGCAAGGGGGTCATCGTGTGCAAGGACATCCCCGAGGGTTTGAAGGCGGTCGAACGCATCATGATCGCCGAGGAGTTCGGCCGCGTTGCGGGCAAGCAGATCGTGGTGGAAAAGAAGCTCGAAGGGGAAGAGGTGTCGATGCTCGCGCTGGTGTCGGGGCGGTCGATCCTGACGCTGCCGCCCACGCAGGATCACAAGGCCGTGTTCGACGGCGACACCGGTCCGAACACCGGCGGCATGGGGACGTATTGCCCCGCCCCCATCGGCACGCCGGAGTTGGTGAAGGAATCCGAAGAGAGCGTGTTCGTGCCGATCGTGCACGCCATGAAGCGCGGCCGCAATCCGTTCAGTGGCGTCCTGTTCGCGGGGCTGATGCTCACCAATCAGGGCACCAAGGTGCTGGAATACAACTGCCGATTCGGCGACCCCGAGACCCAAGTCATCCTGATGCGGTTGAAGTCGGACTTGTTGGAATTGCTGCTGGCCGTGGTTCAGGAGCGACTCGGGGAACTGCCGGAGGACGCGGTGCAGTGGGATCCGCGCCCGGCGGTCTGCGTGGTGATGTGCGCCGCCGGCTATCCCGGCAAAATCGAAACGGGCAAGCCGATCAACGGGTTGGACGCCGCGGCGAAGTTGGCGGATGTGAAGGTGTTCCACGCCGGGACGAAGTTCGACCACAATCGGATCGAAACCGACGGCGGCCGGGTGCTCGGGGTCACCGCTTTGGGGGCGACGCTGGCGGAAGCGAAAGCCAAGGCCTATGAAGCGGTGAAGTTGATCTCGTTCCCGGGGGCGCACTACCGGACGGACATCGCGGATAAGGCGCTGCGGCGGAAGTAGAGGAGCAAGGATGATTTTCGCCGATTTGGGAGGCGGCGGTGCGGCCGTGTGCTCAGTGCTTGCGGTGGGGCTGTTGGTCCTCGCCGTGGCGTCGTTGGGGTGCGTTCGAGCGGTACGGCTCATCCGCGGCAAATCGCCCGGGCGCAAATCCCATGGGTGGCTACTTTTGCTGACTTGTACATTGCTGCCGCTTTCCTGCTGCATCGCCCCACGATGTCTCTTCCTGGCGACACATGTTCCCCTCCGCTCAAGGAATATCCCAGTGGAGTCGTGAAGGAGGGGATGACGGCCGACGAAGTCCGTGCAGCCCTGGGACCACCCCACGAAGTCCATAACTACCGCGAGGGCGGAGGACACTGGTATTACTGGCTCGACTGGTTCGGCATCGGTTGGTTCGCTGTGGGCTTCGGTCCCGATGGCCGGGTGACTGGTAGCGGTGGCGATTGAAAAGTTCAGGCCATCGAGATGCTGTTCATGCGGTGCAAGCTCGGCATGGAAACGACGCGTTGCGGTTCGGCGGTGACGAGCCTCACCAAGATCGGCACCTTGCCGAACTCGCGGTGAACGACCATCGCAAGTTGGAGCTTGTCCGGCCCGGTCCCCACAACTCGACCTTCTTGAACGGCGACATATTCGCCCCGGTGCGTTTTCAGCAACTCCGGCAGGAGCTTTTGAAAGGCGTGGAACTCACGCCGCCATTTGTCATCGGAAGTGTTGGGAAGCCCAGTGCCGAGCACTGCCAACGGCATTTCGATCATCGTGGAATTCATGATTCATCCTCTCCACCGAATTATCCATCATATGCGGTGCGAAGTCCATTCACTTCCACAATTTCGCCAGCTCAATGACCGCCGGCTTCGCCTTGGTCGCGCTCGTTTTGCCGTCGCCCAACTTCAGGTGTAGAGTGCGGGTCGCCGGTTCGAACACCATGCTCTGCAATGTCTTCTCCTTCTGACTCACGGCGTCGAGCTCGGCGAAGATCTCCTCGACGCCGAGTTTGGCGTCGGCCGCTTGGGTCTTCATCAGCTTCGTCAGCCGCCAGCATTCCTTCTTCGGCGGCAGGCCGAGCGAGTCGCTCGTGAAGTGATTCGTGCAGAGCGTGAGGTCGTTCGTCGGCTTGCGGACTCCGATGGTTTTGGGGGTGATCTCGAAGACCGCGCCGCCCTCGGTGTCGCAAATGCTCAAGCTCGCGGTGGTCGTGCGCTTCATCCCGCGCAGCAGTTTCTCGGCCTCGGCGACCGTTTTGCATTCTTCGAGCACCCTCCGGAACGCGAGCAATGTCGGCACGCCGTCCCAATTGAACTTCGACTTGTCCTTCGATTGACCCAGGTGAACTTCGTTGATGGTGCAGCTCAGACCGTGCTCGTTCATTCCGGAGATGACCCCCGTGATCGGGCAGAGCGTGATCGACGCGAAGGCGTACTTCCCCGCCGGTTTGAAGACGATCACCATCGCCTGTTGGGGCAACCCCTTGGACGCGACCCAGTCGAAGTTGCGCCCGAAGATCGGCGACTTCGTCTTGCTCCGGTGAGTTTCGACGAGCATCGTCGAGCAGCCCATGCTCGTGGACAGGTCGTAGGTGGTGTTGATGAACCAGAGCAGATCGGGTTCGTAGCCGCTCGCCTTCGAGATCGCTTCGATTTCCGCGCGGTGATCGGCGGGGAAGTTCGGCTTCAAATTGCGGGCGACGAGCTTGAGTGCGTCGAAGGAATTCTCGAGCTTGATCGCTTTGAGGAATTCGTCGAGCACCGGCCGCGGGTCGGGGGAGTGCTTGCCGACGAGGGTGCCGATCTGCTCGCCGATGTCGGCCGGTTTGCCACCGACGATCAGCACCGGCACCCCGGAGACGAATTTGAGTTCGCCGCCGGCGTGCTTGCCGGGTTTGAAAACGGAGTCGGTCTGAGCCGGCGCTTGGCAAATCCCGAGTAGTAGAAGCACAATCGATATTGGAATTTTGATCATTG
>JANOSQ010000312.1:0-7139 GCA_031415915.1 Fimbriiglobus sp.
GAACGGCGAATGCTGGAGGCTCACCGGGCCGGGCCGCGAACGGGCGAAGGCGGTCGAGGGGAATTGAGGTCAGTCCGATCCACCGAGGGCGTCCATCGCTTCGCGGCGGGTGCTGTAGAGCGCCCAGAGCGTGTCGAGGGCCGTCGTCTTCAGCAGTTCGCGCACGCGGTCGTTGACGCCGGCCAAGACGAGTTCGCCGCCTTGCTGTTTCACGGGCAGGTGGCAGCGCAGGAGGAACGCGATGAACGCCGAGCCGAAGTAGCGCACGCCCGTGAGGTCCACGATCAGGTGCATCGGCGGATCGTCTTTCATCGGCGTCAGCAGCATTTGAGCGGCCGGCTGCATCAGGCTCTCGGGCAGCTGCTCCACCTCCGGCGACGGGATGATGATGGCCACGTCGGAGTGCCACTTCACTTGGAAGTATTCGTTGGCCAATACCGATTCCGTACGTTCCATGGTCGGCGAATTCCTATCGTGCGGGGACGCGGGCAAATACTACGGTAATCGAGGAAGCTTTCAGACGCAAGAAAATGCCGGGCGACTCGCGAACTTCACAACTACTCGGGCAACCACCTCCGAAACCGATCCGGAGTTACCCCTTCGCCAATTCCTCGTCCACGAGCTTGCGCACCGCGTCGTTCGGTACCCCCTTGTTCGCCTTCATCACGGCGCCGACGATCGCCATCTTCGCGGCGTCTTTCCCGGCTTTGTAATCCGCGACCGCGCGCGGATTCTTGCCGATGGCTTCGACCACCGACGCGCGCAGGGTGCCTTCGTCGAAGGTCGCGGGTTTGATGCCGGTCGCGTCCATCGCCGCGTCGAGCGTCGTTTCGTTCTCCAGCATGTGCTTGAACAGATCGACGCGGTCCTGCTTGTTCAACGGGGCGGTGCGCCTGATGAAGTCGGCGTAGGCCACGGCGGGTACCGGGAACTGGCCGATCTCTTCGTTGCGTTCGGTCAGCGCCGGGTAGATCAAATCGCTGATGCGGTTCGCCGCGGCTTTGCTATCGCCGATGGCCTTGGCCACCTCTTCGAAGTAACTCACCATCGCCCGGCCCTTCGCCGTGAGTACGCCGGCGTCGTACTGGCTGAGGCCGTGCTGCGTCTCCAGGCGTTTGCGCTGGGCCTGCGGCAGTTCGCCCATCTCGGCCTTCACGCGTTCCAACTGCTCCGCGGTGACGACCACCGGCACCAAGTCGGGCTCGGGGAAGTAGCGGTAGTCCGCAGCCTCTTCCTTGTGGCGCTGGACTTCGGTTTTGCCGCGTGCATCGTCCCAACCGGCGGTCGTCTTCAGCAACTTGCCGATGCGGTAACCGACAGGGTCCTTCTGGAAGGTCTCGTATTGCCGGGTCGCTTCGTAGGCGATGGCCCGACCGATGCTGCGGAAGCTGTTCAAATTCTTGATCTCGACGAGCGGCGTCGCGGCGTAGCCCTTGGGTTCTTTCGCGTCCGGCACGTGGATGTTCACGTTGGCGTCGCAGCGCAGGCTCCCCTCTTGCATCTCGCAATCGCTGATGCCGAGTTCCTTGAGCATCAACCGCAGTTCGTCGAGGTACGCCAGCGCCTCCTCGGGGGAGTTCATATCCGGGTGCGAGACGATCTCGAGCAGCGGTGTGCCGGTGCGGTTGAGATCGACGCGGGTATCGCCGCCGCGGCCGGACTCGTCGTGGATGTTCTTGCCGGCGTCTTCTTCCAAGTGGGCGCGGATGATGCCGATGCGCTTGGGCGTGTGTCCCTTCTTCGGATCGGGGTGGACGTTGATGTCGAGGTGACCATCGTGGCTGAACGGCAGGTCGTACTGGCTGATCTGGAAGTTCTTGGGCAGGTCGGGATAGTAGTAGTTCTTGCGGTCCCACTTGGTGAAGCCCGGCGGCAAACCGGGGTGATTCGCGATCTGGCAGTTGAGCGCGAGCGCGGCTTTTAAACTCAAATCGAAGGCGAGCCGGTTCATCACGGGCAATGCGCCGGGCAGCCCCAAGCATACGGGGCAAGTCGCGGTGTTCGGCGCCTGGCCGAACTTGTTCAGGCACCCGCAGAAGAGTTTGGTCTTGGTGAGGAGTTGCACGTGGACTTCGAGGCCCACGACGATTTTGAACGGCGACTCGGCCATGGAACCCGGCTCCGGGGGACGGTGATTCGACAGGGGAATTATAGGAACAGGGACATCACCGAATCCTGAGCGTCCGGCAGGTCTCTTCATAGCACGCTTCCAAATCGAGCGACACGGCCGAGTCTTCGGTGAGCCAGATCGGCAGCGTCGGCAGCGGTTGCCCTAAGACCAGCGGATGCGACCAGATTTCCAAGCGCGGCTTGCCGGCGACTTTACGGCCCCGGCAGGTCACGGCGTAGGTCGCCGGGGCGAGTGCGGTGAACTCCGGATCGGGTTCACCCGCGAGTTCCATCAGGTCGCCGTACAGGTTGAAGCGTCGGGTTGTCACGAGATCGACGATCGAGACGCAGATGCGGTTTTGCAGCAGGGCGGCGCATTTGGACACGAACGCTTGCCGGGCCTCCGGCCGATCCTTGTTCCCCGGACTGACGATTTCGATGGCCGCGACCAACTCCCGATTGCGCTGGATCAGCACTTCGTAGGCGTACTCCTCGGTCAATTCGACCTCGGCCACGCGAGAAGGCTTCGGGGGAGCATAGGTTGCCAGTGCCGTGCCGCCGGAAGATTCGGAGAGCCACGACGGAGGCGCCTCGCGCTCGAACGCGCAGACATCGATTTCGAAGTTCGTCCCGAGGTGAACCCTCGGTTCGACCATATAGTCTTCGGGCAACTCCTTCGTGAGGTGTTGCACCATGACCATGGGCCAGCCCCCGTGGAATCCTTCCCACGAGGAATGCTCGGAAATCGGCGGGCGGAAGTGGTCGCGAAGCGGCATGGGGTTTCTCCTGTCCCGACATCTTATCCCACCCTCTCCGCTTTTGCCCCGTTGACTTGGAACTCTCCCCGCGCCCACAATGTCGGAGTCAAAGTGTAGCGGTTGTGCCGACCACCTCCCACCCCACGAGCGATTCCGTAATGCCAGTTTTCCCTCCCGTTTGGCGTCTCGGCTTCACGACACTCACCCTCGCCCTCTTGACCGGGGCGCTCGCCGCCCAGCAGCCGATGTCGCCCGATCAACAAGCGGAACAAGCGTTGACGGCCGGGCAGAAAGCCTACAACCAAGGGGACTTCGCCACCGCGGGCCAGCGCTTCGCCGAAGTCGTCGCGAAGTTCGCGAACACCCGCTCGGCCTCCGGTGCCCGCTTCGGACAGGCCCTCATCCAGTTCAACGGCCCCGATGTCGATTTCCCGAAGGCGATTGAGAACCTGACCCCCGCCGCGAACGACGGGGCCTTCGCCGAGCGCGGCCACGCCATGTACCACTTGGCCGTCGCCCAACGCATCCTCGGCCTCCGCGAGATGGACAAACCGGCCAATGACCCGAACCAGATCAACCAGCGCAAGCAAGCGGCCGACGGCAAGTTCAACGAGAGCCAGAAGTGGTTCCACGAAGCCAAGAACTGGTTCGCCGGCCAGAAACTCGACGAGTGGAGCGCCCGTGCCCGGGCCGATCAGAGCGAGATCGAAATCCGCATGGGCAAGGTGAGGGAAGCGCGCGCGACCAGCGAGCCGTTCACGAAGGATCCGGCGCTCGCGAAGAACCGCCATCGCCCGCTCGGCCTCTACTACCACGGGCTCGCTTGCTTCCTCGAGAAAGATTACACGGCGGCCGGGCGGATTCTCAATCAACTCGCCCCCTTCAATGATCCCGCCTTCGGCCTGCACGCCCGTTACCTCGTCGGCAGGGTCCTGCACCTGAGCAACGAAGCCGCCGAAGCGAGCGTGAACTACGACGCCGTGCTCGCCGATTTCGAGAAGGCCAAGCTCGCCGCAGTCGAAGCGATCAAGCAGCCCGACCGCTTCAAGACCAACCCGTTCGAACTGGCCCGCCTGCGGACGCTCGCCCAAGGCCCGGCACCGGAGTACGTCGCCGGGGCCGCATTTCACGGGGGTTGCCTCAATTACGAAGCGGGCAAGTTCCCCGAGTCGATGGTAAAGTTCCAAGCCTTCGCCAAAGCCTTCGACAAAGATCCGCTCGCCCCGGACGCCCAACTCCGCATCGGCTTCTGCCAAGTGCAGATGAGGCAATTCGACGAAGCCGCGAAGACGCTCGCCCCGCTCGCGGAGAAGAATCCGCGCCTCGCCGATCAAGCCGGGTTCTACCTCGGCAAAGCCCAGTTGGAACTCGCGTTGGCGTTCGACGCGGCGAAAGTCGACGAGCGCAACAAGAGGATCAAGGACGCGCTCGACGCCATCCGCAAGTCCATCGACAAGACGAACCAACTGGCCCAGCAGAACGACGCGGATGCCAAAGCGCGCCGGCAAGAGATGCTCTTCGAACTCGGCGACGCCTTCCAAAACATCAAGCAGTACAAGGACGCCGCGGCGGTCTGCGAGCAACTCTGGAACGAGAACGCCGCCCCGGCCCGCCGCGAGGAAGTCCTGCAACGGCTCTGCGCGGCCTACGGCGCCGTCGGCGATTTCCAGAAGTCCGACGAGCGCTGCAACGAGTTCCGCAAAGCCTACCCGCAGAGCACGCTCACGGCGTCGGTCGTCTTCCGCATCGCCGAAAACGCCTACGGGCGCACGGTCGAACTGACCAAGGACAAGAACAAGGCCGCGGAGTTGAAAGCGAAGTACGAGGAGGCCGCGGCCAAGTATTTGGATGTCGTCGCCAAGTACCCCGAGTTCGAACGCGTGCACCACGCCCGCTTGGGCGCCGGGGTCTGCTTCACCCAATTGAACAAACTCGAGGAGGCAGTGAAAGCGTTCGAAGGCATCCCCGGCCCCGACCGCGGCGGCGAACTCGCGATGGCGGCGTATCTGCTCGCCGATTGCTACATCCGCCAAGCGCCGACCAAAGCCGACGATGCCCTCCAAGAGAATCAAATCCGCGAGAAGCTGAGCGCCGCCGCCGGGATGCTCGACTCGTTCGTGAGCGCCAATGCGAAAGCTCCCGAGACCCCCGCAGCCTTGTTGAAACTCGGCCATTGCTTCAAGCGATTGGGTTCGACCCTCATTGAGCCGAACGAGCGCAACGCCACGCTGAACAAGGCCCGCGAGACCTTCGAGAAGCTCGCCAAGGAGTTTCCCACCAGCCCGTTCGCGGGGCAGGCGAATCTGGAGCGGGCCAAGGTGAAGTCGCTCGCCGGCGACAAGGGCGGGGCGATGAACGACCTCCGCGCCTTCATGAACGCCGAGGCGACCAAGAACGACAAGTTCGCCCCGCTCGCGGCCCTGCACTTGGCCACGATGCACCGGGAGCAGAACCAAGCCGCCGAGGCCGCGAAGGTGCTCGAAGACGCGCGCAAGCGCTACGAGGCCGACCTCGCCAAAGATCCGGAGCGGGCCGAATGGAACGCCCTGCTGAAGTACCACCACGCCGTCGCGGTGTTCGAAACGCAGAAGCCTGCCGACGCCCGCAAGCTCTTCGAGGAAGTCGTCGGGCAATCGCCGGGCAAGCCGATCGCGCTCGAAGCGGCGCTGCGGTCGGGCCAGTGCCGGATCGCCGAAGGGAAGGCGCAGATCGCCCTCGGGCAGATGCAGATGGGTCAAGCGGGCAATGACAACAACAAGAAGAACGCCGCCGGGCTACAGGTTCAACAGGGCCGCGCGGCCATCAATGAAGCGGCCGATCAATTGAACCGCCGCGCGGAAGAAGCGAAGAACGCCCAGCCCGCCGCCGAGGCGCGCTCGCGGATGTACTACGACGCCGCGTGGGCGTGGCGCTTCCTCGCCGAAGCGGAAGTGCAAACCGCCCGCGAGGCGCTGCAGAAGCAACTCCAGGCCAAGAAGGTCGAGGAACTGCTGAAGAAGCTCCCGCCGAACAGCCCGCCGCCGCAGGTGCCGCTGCCGGAAGTCGCTCGCGCCGCAATCCCGCAGCAGCCGCACGAGGAGCGCACCTTCAACAGCTACAAGCGGCTGATCGAAGAGTTCCCCGAAACGGCCCTCTCCGTCGAAGCGCGCTACGAAGTCGCCGAGTTGAAAGCCGAGCGCGCCGAACACGATGAAGTCGTCAAGTTGCTGAAGGACGCGCTCGACAAAGAACCGACCGACAAGCCTGTGCCGCCGGACACGACCGAACGCATCCGCCTCCGCCTCGGGGCGAGTCAGTACGCCAAGAAGGATTTCGCCGGCGCCGCCGGTCAGTTCGAAGCGGTCGTGGCGAATCCGAAGTCGCCGTACTACGCCCAAGCGCTCTATCGCGCCGGCGAGAGCTTATTTTCGCAGGGGGAATACGCCAAAGCCGTGGAGAAGCTCGCCCCGTTCCGCGACAAAGGCGAGTTCCACAACATCGGCGGCCTCTCGGATCGCGCGATGCTCCGGTTGGGGTTGGCGCTGATCGCCGCGAAGAACCCCGAAGGCGGCCGGCAGGCGCTCGAAACGATGCTCAACCGCTTCGGCAATGGCAACCCGTTCGCCTCCGAGGCCCGCTTCGGCTTCGCTCAAGCGCTGCAAGCCCAAGGCAAGTTCGACGAAGCGATCAAAGGCTTCGAACAGGTGATCGCCGCGACGCAGACCGATGTGGCCGCGAAGGCCCAATTGCAAATCGGCCAGTGCCGCATGGCCCAGAAGAAGTACGGCGACGCCGCCAGCGCCTTCTTGGTGGTGCCCTACACCTACGACTACCCCGAGTTGGCCAACGCCGCCGCGCTCGAAGCCGCCCGCGCCTTCGAGGAAGACAAGAAGCCCGAGCCAGCCGCCAAGCTCCTGGTGAAATTGCTAAAAGACGCCCCCGCCGACAGCGAATGGGCCAAAGCCGCCAAGGAACGATTGGAGAAGGGCAAGAAGTAGCATCGCCGAAAGCCGATGGGATAGTACAACACGCGGATGGCCACATTCCTGTTTTGGAACATCCATCGAAAACCGCTATCCGCACGCATCGCGCGGATAGCAGCCGGGAACGCGGTGGATGTCGTGATTTTGGCGGAGTGTGCAGTTCTATCGCAAGAAATGATCGATGCGTTCGCGGCACTCGGGTTGGATGGATTTTCTGCCGTGGCATCTCTGGCAGGAAGGCTGCGAGTTATCACCGAACGAAATGGGAGTGGGACAATCGCTACGATGGCGAGAACTGGCAGGTGTTCCG
>JANOSQ010000313.1:0-4209 GCA_031415915.1 Fimbriiglobus sp.
CCGGTTCAACCAGCCCAGGTCGGAGTCGGCGAAGCCGACGGAGGCCTGGGTGACCGGCGCGCGTAAAAAACGCCCGGCCTGCAAGGCCGATTCACGGCCGGCAATGAATCGGCCCTTTCAGGCCGACGGGATCGCGCGGAAGCGGCGGGGTTGAAGTGATCGATCACTTCAGCCGTTCGCCTTCGCCGAACGCGGCGACTTTCCGCTTCGATGAGATCGCGGTTTGCAACTTCGCACGCCAATAATCCGGATCGCTGCGGATCGCATCGAGGAAACGCCGGCCCATCGCGGTCGGGTGTTTGGCGCCGCGCTCCCAGCCGCGCACCGATGAAGCCGAAGCGCCGAGGAACTCCGCGAAGAGCGGTTGGCTCAGGCCGAGTGATTCTCGGATGGCCCGGATATCTCCGGGGAGGAGTTCCGGGATGGCCAAGTTGATGGCGACCTCCCGGACGGTGATCCCCACACCCGCTTTCATGCCGTCGAGCAGCGTTTGGGTGCCGGCGATCATTTCGTCCACGAGCGCCGATCCGTACTTGCTCTTCGGCTTCGCAGTTCGGTGCAGCGCTGTCGCGGGTCGTGCTTTCGTCGCGGTCATATCAGCGGCCCTCGAAGGAGGTTTTGAGGATCGATTCAAACTCGGCGGCTTGTTTCGCGAGAGCTTTTTTCCCGGCCGCGTTCACGTTGGCGATTTCGTTCTTGCCGTAGACCAAGGTGAACATGACGGCCCGGTATCGCAGATTCGGAACGAAAATCACTCGAAACGCGCCCGACTTGCCCATACCCTTCGGGGCGAATCGCGCTTTGCGGTACCCGCCCGCTCCGGACATCACGGCCCCGCTCAGCGGCTGTTCCATGATCGACCACTGCAATTGCGATAGATCGGCGTCGGTGAGCCCCAACTTCTGCCACCGCGTGCTGAAGAAGCGAGTCTCGACGAACAAGAGCAGTCGCGTAGCATCCACGCTGTCAACGTAACACAATTGGTCATAGAGTCAACCGAACGCGACCGGTGTCCGATCGACTTTGCGGTCTGTCCAGCGCGACCACTCTCTCCGGACTCGCCATAAGTCCTAGGCGGGCTTGGTCTGTCCAGAAAAGTTCGGTCTGTCCAGAAAATATTGAGTCTGTCCAGAGGGGGGTGTGGGGTATCGCGCTGGACAGACTTCGGGCCACCGCCAACGAAACAACCCCGGCGTTCGCCGGGGTTGTTGGCTGCTCGATTCCCGCCGCTCCTCAACCCACATAGATCCCATTCTTTAGCGGGCTGGCCGAGATGCCGAGCGACATCAGTCCGTTCTCCGTGAGGCGGTAAACCATCCCCGCTTGGCCGTCCGCGCTGCCGATGAGAACCTCGCCGCGGCCGTTGCCGTCGAAGTCGCCGCCGGCGAGCCGGACGCTCGACTTGACCGAACCGTCGCCGACGAAGAAGTCGTTGTTGGGGTTGGCCGCCGCGGCCGCACCGCCGCGGGTGTTGATCGATTGGCCGCTGAGTACCCGCACCCGGTTCCCGGCCCCGATGACCAAGTCTTGGAAGCCGTCGCCGTCGAGGTCGCTGAGGGCGACGAACACGCCGTTCTTGTCCGCGACGAAGCTCGGGTCGATGGCGTAGAAGTCGCCGGTGAGCCGGGTCGGCACGCCGGTGCCGAGCGAGCGGCCGTTCCAGATGACCGTGTGCGATCCGCCACCCAAGCCCGCGGTCACCACGAGATCGGCGTAGCCGTCGCCATTGATGTCCCCGGCCGCGGCGCGGGAGCCACCCGCGAAACCTGGGGCATCGATGCCGAAGAAGCTCGCCATGAGCCGGTTCGGATCGCCGGCCCCGAAGATTCGCACGTGGGTTCCGCCGCCGACGTCCGGCGTGATGATCACATCGGCCCGGCCGTCGTTGTCGACATCGGCCGCAGCGACGAAGATCCCGCCGGTGAAGCCGGGGTCGAAGGCGAAGAACGATTGGATGAGTTGGCCGGTCGCGCCGTCGAAGATTTTGACGTGCGGCCCGCCGCCGGCCCCGGCCGCGACGATGATGTCTTGGATACCGTCGCCGTTGACATCGCCGGTCGCGACGCGGACGGAACCTTGGTAACCGGCGAACGCGGTGACGGGGCTTCCGACCGGGTTGAGATTCGACGTGCTCGCGTTGTAGAGTTGGAACGTCCCGTTGCCGCTCGACACGGCCGCGGGGTCTTGACCGCGGACGAAGTTGCCGGCGACTAGCGGGGACGTCGGCACGGGGGCCGAGGATTGCCCACCCGAGGGGGCACCGGGAGCCGGGCCGGTCGGGGCGACGTAGCCGGTGACACTCCAGCCGACATCGCTGAGCACGGCGTAATCGAGTTCGGAGAACGTCACCCGCGTCCCGGCGGCGACGATCGGCTGCATCGACACCGCTTGGCCGTAGGAAGTCGTGCCTTGGCGCCAGTGCGATTGATCGGCGTTGGATTGCAGGTGCGGGTAACCCCCGTTCACCGCGGTCGCATTCGGCCCGAAGAAAATGTCGCCCGACACGTACTGGTTGAATTCTTGGGCGGTTCCGAAGCCGAGCACGTGACCGAGTTCGTGGGTGGCGACCGTCAGGAAATCGATTTGATTCGACGCCGGGCCGGCGGTGCTGAAGTTCCAGTTCGTGCTCGGGTCGAAGGTGATGGACCCGCCCCACGGTGCGAAGCCGGTGTTGCCCCGCGTTCGCAGGCTGTCGAGCCAGACGCCCGAGCCGGAGGCGCTGTACCCGCCGTAGCCGCCCAGTCCGGCTTCGCCGCCACCCAAACCGGTTCGGGCCCCGGCGTAGACGAGGATCGTCCCCGCGGCGACGTTCAGATTCGTCAGGGCGATGTCCGAAGCGTGGTTGAACGGATCGGCCGGGTTGAACGTCGTGATCGTCCAATTGTTCCCGGCCGTCGGGTTGATCGCACCCAGCGTCGTCGTGATTCGGCTCGTCAACGTGTTCGCCGCCGCTTGCAGGGCATCCCGCCGGCTTTGGTCGTTGAAGAACCCGGACGAATCGTAGCTGTAGTCGAACTGGATCGTGAGCGAGGGGTTCTCGCGGACTTCCAATTGATCCAAGCGAAGGAGGGTTCGACGGGCCGCTTTGGAAACGAACTTGGGCTCGAGCCAGCGCGTGAGCAGCATGGGCACGTCTCGGTGGAGTGAGTGTGACGTTGCAGGTGGGAAGGCTTAGGATGCGTTTGCCGGATGTGTCAAATACCGAAGCCCGATAAACTGCGGGTTGTTTAACGATGTTAGCGCCCGCGCTCCCCGGTCGTATCGAAATGCGATACCGGGCCTGAAAGTCGCTTTGTCAGCGGAAACGACCCACCGACAACCTCTGCGGCAATCGGTGAGAAGTGGAAACTCTGCCGTTGCGTTTCGCGTCCCGCCGTCCGACAATTCCCCTTGCTCACCTCCCTCGCATTCCCCGCATCCGGAGTTCGCCCGATGTCGTTCCGATGGGCCACGGCCCGCAGTCTGCAGTTGCTCGCCCTGTTCGCGTTGGCCGGCTTGGCCACCGGCGTGGGCTACGCCGACGAAGTGAAAGCCGAATCCGCGGCCTTACCCGCCGCCGAGATCGACAAGAAGATCATCGCGGAGGTGAAAGAGAAAGCCGAACTGAAAGCCAACCTCCAGTACCTATGCGACACCATCGGGCCGCGCGTCACCGGCTCGGCCAAATTGGAGCAAGCCAACAAGTGGGCCGCCGAGAAGATGAAGGCCTACGGGCTGACCAACGTGAAGCTCGAACCGTGGGAGATCCCGGTCGCTTGGGAGCGCGGCACGTTCTCCATGAAGATGGTCGAGCCGAACGCGGGCAAGGCCCTCACGGGCGCCTCGGCCGCGTGGACCCCCGGCACCAAAGGGAAGATCACCGGCGAAGTGGTGTTCATCGAAGCGAAGACCAAAGACGACTTGGCCAAATACAAGGGGAAGCTCAAGAATGCGATCGTCATGCGGAGCGCCCCCGCCGACGTGAAGCCGATCTCCGACCTGACCTACTTGGCTCCACCGGTTCCACGGCCGACCACGCCGATGGTCGAACCGAAGAAGGATGAACCGAAAAAGGACGAGCCGAAGAAGGTCGATCCGCCCAAGGTCGATCCGCCCAAGCCGCCCGAAACGAACCCGCAGCCGAACCCGCGCCCGAACTTCGGCGAGATGCAAGCGCTCCGCGCCGCCATCGGCGAGTTCCTCAAAGCCGAAGGCGCCGCCGCGATCCTC
>JANOSQ010000314.1:0-1886 GCA_031415915.1 Fimbriiglobus sp.
GGCATCGGCACGGCAGCCGGCTTCGGCGGCAAGCGAACCGACACCGAGACCTTCTATTCCTTCAGCAGCTTCGCCACGCCGCCGTCCACGTTTCGCTTCGACCTGCTCACTGGAGAAAGTTCTTTGTTGAGACAGGACAAGGTGAAGTTCAACCCGGACGACTACACGGTCGAGCAAGTCTTCTACTCCAGCAAGGACGGCACAAAGGTGCCGATGTTCATCACGCGCAAGAAGACCACGAAACTCGACGGCACGAACCCGACGCTGCTCTACGCCTACGGTGGCTTCGCGATTTCACTCACGCCGAGTTTCTCAATCGGTCGCGTCGCGTGGCTGGAGATGGGCGGCATCCTCGCGATCCCCAATCTGCGCGGCGGAGGCGAATACGGCGAGGAATGGCACCAGGCCGGAACGAAGCTCAACAAGCAAAACGTCTTCGACGATTTTATTGCCTCGGCCGAATGGCTGATCGCCAACAAGTACACCAGCTCGAAGAAGCTCGCGATCCAAGGTGGCAGTAACGGCGGGCTGCTGGTCGGTGCGTGCATGACTCAGCGCCCCGACCTCTACGCCGCGTGTCTTCCCGCTGTCGGCGTGATGGACATGCTTCGCTTCCACAAATTCACGGCGGGCCGCTTCTGGGTCGATGACTTCGGCAGTGCCGACAACCCCGACGAGTTCAAAGCTCTCCTCGCGTACTCGCCGTATCACAACCTCAAGCCGAACACGAAATACCCGGCGACGCTCGTCACCACCGCCGACACCGACGACCGCGTCGTCCCCGGCCACAGCTTCAAGTTCGCCGCCCGCCTGCAAGAACATCACACCGGAGACGCTCCCACCCTGATCCGCATCGAAACCCGAGCCGGTCACGGCGCAGGCAAACCCACGGCAAAACTCATCGAAGAAGCCGCCGACCTGTGGGCGTTCCTCGTGAAGAACCTGGGGATGGATGTGAAATAGCCGCCGTAGGATGGGCACTCCTGCCCGTCCGCTCTTGGTTAGAAATCATGGTGGGCTGGCGCGGCGAAGCGCCGCTGGTCCCACCCTACAGGTTTCACAGACCCCACAAGGTGATGGCCCTGTTCAACCGGGCGGGCTACGGCCGCGTGATCGTGACGGTGTTACTTCCCGCTTCGTTGCCGGTGGTGAGTCTCACGAAGACCTTGAACGAGGCGACATCACCGGGGTTGTCGAGGCCCGTCGTCGTGTTGAGGCTCAGCGTGTCCGACGGGACGGTGGCGACGACCGTGGCGGTGGCCGCATCGTAGGTCGCACCGGGCGACATCCGCACCTGATAGTCGTCGAGGTGCGGATCGGTCGAGGCGGTCCACGCCAGTTCGGCCTGACCCGTAGTCGCATTCCAGCTTCCCGTGAGAGTGCTTTCGACAGACGTGCTGCCCGGCGCGGCCGAGAGGGTCGGCAGCGACTGCGTCAGCGGATGATCGGTCCCGAAAATCCCCTCGACCGCCGCGCGGTACTGGACCATCCGCTCGCGGGCCGGGTCGAGCAGCGCTCCCCGTTCCTTGCGGGCGAGAGTCAGATCGTTCTCGGCCGCGCGGATGGCCCCGAACGAGGCGCGCGTCGTCGCCAGTTCGGCGGCGAACAGGGCCTGCGTCAAACCGGCAATGACCAGCGGCGGCGTGAAACCCGGCAACATGGCGTCGGCGTTGATCCGCAGCCACAGGCTGGCCGCATCATCAAACGGTCCGAGGAACTTCGATTCGTCCGCTCCAAAGTTCGGCAAGACGGGAGCGGCGGCGGCATACTTCGACTTGGGGATCAGCGCCCGCACCATCCCGCGAAACTGACCGAGTTTCTGCCGCAACGTCCCCTTCAAATTGTCGCGGTTGGCGGCGGCAATCTCGCGTCCGTTTTCCAAGTCC
>JANOSQ010000315.1:0-3679 GCA_031415915.1 Fimbriiglobus sp.
AGGCCCACGAGCAACACGCCGACCACGGCCCGCCCGTACGACAATCGCGGCAGGATCGGGAAATCGCGTTGGAGGTAGTTCCAAACGACGCGCACGGCGAACGCCGAAAGGAAGAAGGCCAACAGGAAGAAGGAGATGGTTTGGAGCCGCGCGATCGGGGAATCGCCGAGGCGCGTGATGCGCTCCGGCTCGATCGGCAACGGGGCCGGCATCCCGGCCAGCGCCGATGCCGGCACGGCGAGAAGCAGGCCAAACGCAATGATCCAAGTGAATTTAGCCACGGTGCACCCCCTCACATAGCCATGATCACCGTCTTCACTTCCGTGTACATCTGCAGGGCGTAGGAGCCGAGTTCGCGGCCGATGCCGGACATCTTGAAGCCGCCGAACGGCGCGGCCGCATCGAAGACATCGTAGCAGTTCACCCAGACGGTCCCGGCTTTCAAGCTGTTCGACAGCCGCAGGGCCTTCTGCAAATCCTTCGTCCAGACCGCCGCGGCGAGGCCGTAGAAGGTGCGGTTGCCGCGCTCGATCACCTCGTCGGCGCTCTTGAACTTCAAGATGCTCATCACCGGCCCGAAGATCTCTTCGCGCGCGATGGTCATCTCGTCCTGCACATCGGCGAACACCGTCGGCTGCACGAAGTAGCCCTTGGCGCGGTTCGTCGTATCGCCGCCGGCGACGACCTTGGCCCCGTCCTTCTTGCCCGCGTCGATGTAGCCGTTGACGCGGTGCATCTGCTCCGCGGAGACTTGCGGCCCTTGCTCGGTGCTCGGGTCGAACGGGTCGCCGGTTTTGCGGCCCTTCGCCTTCGCCGCGATCTTGTGGACGAACTCGTCGTAGGCCCGCTCTTCGACGAACACCCGCGAGCCGGCCACGCAGCACTGGCCCTGATTGAAGAACAGGCCCATGTAAGCCCCGTCCACAGCGGCGTCCATGTCCGCATCGGCGAAGACGACGTTCGGCGATTTCCCGCCGAGTTCCAAGCTCACCCGTTTCAGGTTGCTCTGCGCGGCCGCGGTCATCACGAGCTTGCCGGTGCTGGTCTCGCCGGTGAAGGCGATCTTGTCCACGTCCATGTGCGAGGAGAGCGCGGCCCCGGCGGTCGGCCCGTAACCGGGAACCACGTTGATGACGCCGTCCGGGAAACCGACTTCCTGCGCGAGCTTCGCGATGCGCAGGGCCGTTAGCGGGGTTTGTTCCGCAGGCTTCAGCACGAGGGTGTTGCCGCACGCCAGCGCCGGCGCCCACTTCCACGATTGCATCAGCAGCGGGAAATTCCACGGGATGATCTGCCCGACGACGCCGACCGGTTCGTGCCGGGTGTAGGAGAAGTAGTTGCCATCGACGGGGAAAGTTTGGCCGTGGTTCTTGTCGGCCCAGCCCGCGAAGTAGCGGTAGCACTGGATCGTGAGCGGCAAGTCGGCCGCGGACGATTCCCCGATCGGCTTGCCGTTGTCGAGCGTTTCGAGCGAGGCGAGTTCGTCCGCGTTGGCTTCGATGGCATCGGCGAGTTTGTTGAGCAATCGGCCGCGACCGCTGGCGTTCATCTTCGACCACGGCCCGGATTCGTAAGCCTTGCGGGCCGCTTTCACCGCGAGGTCGATGTCGGCGGCATCCCCTTCGGCGACCCGGCAGATCGTGTCGCCCGTCGCGGGGTTCACCGTGTCGAAGGTTTGACCCGATGCGGAGCAGACCCATTTGCCGCCGATGAACATCGATTGATCCGAAACTTTCGGCGGTGCGTGTTTGGGTTTAGCGGCAGTGGCGGTTGAAGACATGGGATGGACTCGGTGGGGAGAGGGAGAATCCGCGTATTGTCCATTGGCACACGGCGCCGTCAAGCGCGAAGGTCGAGCCGCACAATGAACGTGCTGAATTTCTCGGGCCAGACCTCACCCCCCAGGCCCCTCTCCGAAACGGAGAGGGGGAGAAAGATTCTTTTCGGAGAGGGGGCTAGGGGTGAGGTCTCCGACGTGTAACAACCGCGCTTCATCCTGTTCATGGGTCGCGCAATGGGGTAGAATCCCTCCACGCTGGCTTCCGCTCCGGGGCAATTCCATGGCCGTATCCACGATCGACCGCTCCGTCCGCATCGCCCGCAAACGCCTCGTGCGGCAATCGTTCGTCAACCACCTCGGGCCGGGGTGGGGAGTTGCCCTCGTGCTCGTGCTCGTCTGGTTCATCGCCCAGCCAATGCTGCTGGAAGCTCCGCCCGAGTCGCTCCGCTGGATCGTGCTGAGCGCGGCCCTCGCCCTCGGCACCGTCTTCGCCATCGTGCGAACGCGGATGGGGATGCCGTCCAACGAGCGGGTCGCCCTCGAGATCGACAACCGCTTCCAATTGCGGGAGCGCATCACCACGGCGGTGGCGTTGCCGGGGGAACTGCGGAACACCTCGGCCGGCCAAGCGCTTTTCGCCGACGCGGAGCACAAGCTCGCCCCGCTGAACGTCTCCGAGAAATTCCCCCTCGAACCGCGGCGCCACCTGCTCGGCGTACCCGCGCTGGCACTGGCCATCGGCGCGGTCGTACTCTGGTGGAACCCCGAGGCGATGGGCCTGACCGCGACCGACGACGCGGCCGAAGCGCAGAAGCTCCAAGAGCAAACGGTCGCCGCTCAGACGCCGATCAAGAAGAAGGTGCCCGTGCCGCCGAAGGCGAATCCGGACGCCCCGCCGGAGCGGCCGAACAAAGGCAAGGGGTTGAAGGAACTCGAAGAAGAACTGGCCAAGGCGCACGATAAGTTCGCCAAGGACCCGTTCGAAAACAGCCCCGAGAAGCAGCGGGAGAAAGCGGCGGAACTGGCGCAGCTCGAAAATAAGACGCAGAAGTTCGTCGAGCAGAAGGTGGACAAGCTCCAGGAATTGCAGGAGCAGTTCCAAAAGCTCGACAACCTGAACAAGGACAAGGAATTCGAAGACGGCCCCGCCAAGGACTTCAACGACGCCCTCAGCAAAGGCGACTTGAAGAAGGCCAAAGAGGAAGTGGACGAACTCAAGAAGAAGGCCAAGGAGAAGAAGCTCGACGAGAAGGATCGAGAGAAACTCGAGCGCCAACTCGACAAGATGAAGAAGGAACTCGAGCGGCTCGACCGCGACAAGGAGAAGGAAAAAGAGGAGCAGAAGAAAGAGCGCGAGGAGAAGAAGAAAGAACTCCAGAAGGAGATCGACAAGGCGAAGCAAGAAAACAAGGATGCGTCGCAGTTGGAACGCGAGCGCGAGAAGATCGAGAAGCAAGAAAAACAAGAGCGCGAAGCCGGCGAGCAACTCAGGGAGTTGGCCGAGAAGCTCGGCGGTGCCCAAAAGGGGCTGGAAACGATGGACTTGGAGAAAGTCGCCGAGGAACTCGACCAAGCGGGCAAGCAATTGGAGAAGATCGAGGGCGAGGTGCAGGACTTCAAAGAGGCCGAGTCGCAATTGCAAAAGTTGAAGGAAGAGCGCCGCGAGGCCGCGAGCCGAGGGGATAAAAGCGGGAAAGACGGCGAGACATCCTCCGGGGAGAAAGCCCCCGGCGATGGCAAGGAACCGGGCCAGAAGGCAAAGGGCGGCCTCAACGATGGCGGCATCGGCGCCGGCCAGCGGCCGATCAACGAGGACGCGAAGACCGCCTCGCAGGATGAAAAGATCCGCTCGCCCTTCGACCCCACCGGCAAGAAAACCTTCGCCGGTTCGACCCGCGG
>JANOSQ010000316.1:0-5240 GCA_031415915.1 Fimbriiglobus sp.
GGTGAACTTCCGCGCTTGCACCCTCGGCGAACCGTTCGATTGGTTCTCGCTCGGCGTCTCGGCGATCGCGACCGTCGTGACCCTCGCGGTCAGCCTCGTCTACTTCCGGCGGGTCGAACGCACACTCGCGGATACGATTTAAGGAATTGGGTCTAGGGTCTTGGGTCTGAGGGTCTTGGCCGGAAAGGTGAGCATTGCCTCTAAAAAGCTATCGCGATCTCGAGGTCTGGAAATCGGCGATGAATCTCGTCGAGGCGATCTACACCCTCACTCGCCAGTTTCCCGATGAAGAACGGTATGGCTTGACGAGTCAGATGCGCCGCGCGGCTGTGTCGATCCCTTCGAACATCGCCGAAGGGTACGGGCGTGTTCATCGTGGGGATTACGTTCGCTTTCTGTCAATTGCAAGCGGATCACTTTGCGAACTCGAAACGCAATTGATGCTCTGCGTGCGATTGAATTATTACCCGCGCGATGACGCCGCCATAATTTGGAAGCAAGCCCAGCTCACAGGAAAATTACTAGCCGGGCTTATTAACTCACTCCGTGAGTAACTCAGACCCCTTGACCCCAGACCCCAGACCCAGGAGCGAAGATGCTCGGCGCGCACATGCCCCCCCGGCCGTTCCTCGAACGCATCGGCCAAGAACTGCTGAAAATCGACCCGGCCGAGGTGCAACTTCTCGCCGATCTGATGCACGCCGCATACTCGAACGGCAAGATGATCTTCGTCATCGGCAACGGCGGCAGCGGCTCGAACGCCTCCCACTTTTGCGAGGACATCGGCAAGGGCACGCTCAAGCTCCCCGAGGACTTGCAGAACGACGCCAAGAAGCGATTCCGCATCCTCAGCCTGACCGACAACACGCCCTACATCCTCGCGTGGGGCAACGACGAAGGGTTCGACCGCGTCTTCCTCGAACAGTTGCGGAACCTCGCCTCGCCCGGCGATCTGCTCATCGCCATCAGCGGCTCGGGGAACAGCAAGAACATCCTGAGCGCCGTCGAGTGGGCGCAAAAGCACGGCCTCGGCACCTACGGCTGCACCGGCTTCACCGGCGGCAAACTCCGGACGCTCTGCCCGCAGGGATTGCACGTCCCGCTCGACGATATGGGCATCGTCGAAACGATCCACCTCGCCGCATTCCACTGGGTCGTCGACGACTTGTACCGCCGGATTTCGATGTGATCTTTCTTCCTCCCCCTCTCCGCTTCTGAGAGGGGGCCGGGGGGTGAGGTCTCCCCGCGCGAATATGAAGTCAGCTCACGTTCCTCCGCCAGACCTCACCCCCTAACCCCCTCTCCGAAGCGGAGAGGGGGAACCGGAAAAACTCCCCATGCTCCCGGCGATTCGCGTCCAGAACATCTCGAAGTGCTTCACCCTCGGCCGGACGGGGTTGCCCTTGTCCAACATCACCGAGCGCGCGGGGATGATGGCGCGCGACACCCTGCGCAAGGTGAAAAACCTGCTCCGCCCCGGTGGGCCGGCCACCGACAACGTCTACTGGGCCGTCAAGGATGTGACCTTCGACGTGAACCCCGGCGAAGTCGTCGGGCTGTTAGGTCGCAACGGAGCGGGCAAATCGACGCTGTTGAAAGTGCTGAGCCGGGTGACGGTGCCGACCTCGGGGACGATCGAGTTCCGCGGCCGCTTGGGCAGTCTGCTCGAAGTCGGCACCGGCTTCCACCCGGAACTCACGGGGCGGGAGAACATTTTCCTCAGCGGCAGCATCCTCGGCATGCGCCGCCGGGAGATCTTGGCGAAGTACGACCGCATCGTCGAGTTCTCCGAGATCGGGCGTCACCTCGACACGCCGGTGAAGCGATACAGCTCCGGGCAGTACGTCCGCCTCGCCTTCGCCATCGCCGCCTACCTCGAACCGGAAATCCTGATCGTCGACGAAGTCCTCGCCGTCGGCGATGCGACCTTCCAGCGCAAATGCATCGACCGCATAGCGGAGCTGGCCAAGCAGGGCCGGACGATCCTGTTCGTGTCGCACAACATGCAGCTCATCCCGCGGCTCTGCCACCGGGCGGTCTATCTGGAAAAGGGCGAAGTGCAGAGCATCGGCCCGAGCGCCGAGGTCACACAGCTTTACATGGATCGGATGCTCAGCGAGAGCTTGGCCGGGAACCTGAGCGATAAGCCCCGCACGGGCGATGGCCGGGCGAAGTTCGTTCGCTGCGGCGTGCTCGATTCCGACGGTCGGCCGGTCTCCGCGTTCGTCACCGCCACCGACATGGTCGTGCGCATCGAGATCGACTCCACGGCGGCGATCCCGGACGTGACGCTGTCGGCCATCATCCAAACGCTCCACGGCACGCGGATCATCAGCACTTGGACGCGCGAGGTCAATTTCGATGTCGCGTTGAATCCGGGGACGCAGGCTTACGAATGCCGGCTGCGCGATGTCCGCATCCGGCCCGGTCAGACGATCTTGTTGAACCTCTGGATGGCGACGGCGAATGGCACCGTCATCGACAACGTGGAGAACGCCGTGGTACTCGACGTCCTCGGCGATGAGCAACACGCGCATCTCTCGACGAGCCAGGATCACGGCGTGGTCTACTGCGAGTACGAATGGAAGCGGTTGGCGTGAAACGGGAGTGGATCGGAATCGAACCGACCGGGGGCGTTGTTCACGCCCCCCACCGGTTTTGAAGACCGGGGCCGACACCAGTCGTGCAAACACTCCCCTGACGAACGAAGTGCATTGTAGACCTTTCAGAATAGCCGGAAATACGGGACTTCGTGAGTTCGTGCGGTTTGAGTGCTTTTCGGCCCCATCACTTTCCCCGATTCGCGGATACCCTCAAATTGTGACAGGGAAAGGGGGTGATCTTTCGGTTGAAATGGCACGACCCCCTAGGATACCTAGGGGGTCGTGAGAAGTGGGCGTTACTGGATTTGAACCAGTGACCCCTACAATGTCAATGTAGTACTCTAGCCAACTGAGCTAAACGCCCTTCTGCCCCCATTTTTAGCCGTCGGCGCGGTTTGGTCAAGGTCTTTTCGATGCGGATCCCAATCACCACTGGTGCCCGATGATGAACCGATTCCCGCTCTTGGTCGTTCTCGCATTCTGCGCACCCGCTCTCGCCCAAACGCCGAAAGGCCCCAAGGTGCCCGAGGGGACGAAGTCGACCCTCAACGCAACGTACGGCGAACACGAACGCCAAAAGTACGACCTGTTCGTCCCGAAAGGCGACGGGCCTTTCCCTCTGGTGGTGTGGGTTCACGGCGGCGGCTGGGTCGGCGGTTCCAAAGACGGCGGCGGGCCGGGGCTGTTCCTGCTCGACCACGGCTACGCCGTGGCGTCGATCAACTACCGGTACAGCACCCATTCGGTGTTCCCGGCCCAAATTCAAGATTGCAAAGCCGCGATCGTCCACCTCCGCGCCAACGCCAAGAAGCACAGCTTGAATCCGAAGAAGTTCGGCGCGTGGGGCGCCTCCGCGGGCGGGCACCTCGTGGCGCTGCTCGGCACGGCCGGGGATGTCGCCGAATGGGAGCCGGAAGCCAAAGCCGATAGCTCCGTCCAAGCGGTCGTCGATTTCTTCGGGCCGACCGACCTGCTCGCGCTGAGCGGCCCGGCCGGCGGCGCCGGCGACAGCGCCGATGGATTGCTCGGAAAACTGGTCGGCGGGTCGCTCTCCAAGAACAAAGAAAAAGCGGAGAAAGCCAATCCCATCAAGTACATCGACAGAGCCGATGCGCCGGTGCTGATGGTCCACGGGGACAAGGATCCGCTGGTGCCGCTGAGCCAAAGCGAGTTATTAGCGGCGGCCCTGAAAAAAGCCGGTGTGGAGCAAGAATTGATCGTCATCCCCGGCGGCGGCCACGGGGGTGCGGGGTTCAGCAGCGAGGCGAACCGGAAGAAGTACATCGCGTTCTTCGACAAGCACTTGAAAAAGTGATTCGCACCGGTCCACGACAATTTCATTGACAGAGGGAACTCCGGGCGACATTCTGAGTCAGAAGGTTGCCCTCCCCACCGCGCCTCCGGTTCGACCCCCCCCTGCCCCCTCCGCGCCCACCACCGGGATCGAGAACCCTTTTTATGACCGCCGACAACGACGTCGAATTGATCCAAAAAGTCCGCGATGCCCACCTCAAGCTCCGCAAAGAAATCGGCAAGATCATCATCGGCCAAGACAAGGTGGTGGACGAACTGCTGATGGCGATCTTCTGCCGTAGCCACGCGCTGCTAATGGGTGTGCCGGGCCTCGCCAAGACGCTCATGGTGTCGACGCTGGCCCAAGCCCTGGAACTCGGCTTCAAGCGGATCCAGTTCACGCCCGACTTGATGCCGTCGGACATCACCGGCTCGGAAGTCATCCAAGACGACCCGGCCACGCGTCAGCGGATGTTCAAGTTCCTCCCCGGGCCGATCTTCGCGAACATCGTGCTGGCCGACGAAATCAACCGGACGCCGCCCAAAACGCAAGCCGCACTGCTCGAATCGATGCAAGAGCGCAAGTGTTCCATCGGCGGCGTCGATTACCCGATGAAGAACCCGTTCTTCGTGCTCGCCACGCAGAACCCCATCGAGCAAGAAGGCACCTACCCCCTGCCCGAGGCCCAGCTCGACCGTTTCCTCTTCCTCATCAAGGTCGATTACCCGACCGATGCGGAAGAAGAACAGATCATGCGGCTCGGGACATCCGACGACAAGCAAGTCGTCAGTCCCGTGCTCAACGCCGAGGACATCATCGGCCTTCAACACGTCGTCCGCCGGGTGCCGGTCTCCGACAAAGTGTTCCACTTCGCCAAGCGCATCACGCGCATGAGCCGGCCGGGGACCCCGGACGCCGCGGACTTCGCGACCAAGTGGTTGACCTGGGGTGCCGGCCCCCGGGCCAGCATGAACCTGATCCTCGCGGCCAAAGCCCACGCGGTGCTGCGCGGGTCGAACCACGTCTCGGGCGACGACGTCGTCGCCGTGGCGACGCCGATCCTGCGGCACCGGTTGATCTTGAATTTCTCGGCCCAGAGCGATGGCATCACCGTGGATGAAGTGATTCGGAAACTGGTGCGGGCGGCGGCCAGTGCTGTTTCGGCGTGAGCCGTTAGCCGGACGCGGGCGCCACGGGGGCGAACCTGCAAAAGCGCGGGCAGTGGCTCGTGAACTACGACCTGCCCATGACGTACAAGACGATGGAGCAAAGGAACGCTCGGATTGATCGGCTGGGCCAGAGCAGCGCCATCGAGCTGCACCACCTGCAGACCGATACGCCGT
>JANOSQ010000317.1:0-3202 GCA_031415915.1 Fimbriiglobus sp.
TTCCTCGGCCGCGGCGCGGAGGCCGTTCTTATCGAGGGAACCGAAGCCCTCGTCGATGATGACGCTTTCCAGCGGGCGCTTCTGGCCCGAGGCGAATTGCCCGATGCCGAGGGCGATGGCGAGCGCGACGCGGAATTTCTGGCCACCCGAGAGCATCGCCACCGGGGTCGGCTCGGAGGATTCGGATCGCCGCACCAGCAGGACGAGGGCTTCGGTCTCTTTCTTCGGTTCGCGGCTGAGTTCGAGCGCCAAATCGCCGTCGCTGAGTTTTTGCAGCGAGTCGTTGGCGAACCGGACGATTTCCACCTCGGCGATGCGAACCAATTCGCGCAGCAAACCGCTATTCCCGAGGAGATCGTGGAGCTTGGCATGGACGGCGGTCGCCCGTTCCGCCACCGACAATTCGAAGCAGAGCTCGGCGAACGCCGTCTTCCGGCGGGCGAGGTTACCCGCGGCCTCGCGCGCAATTTGCCACACGTCGTCCGCATTGAGTGCGGTCACCTTGGCCCGGTCGCAGGCCTCTTCGGCGTGGTGCAGCGGGCGGCGAGCCTCTTTGGGGACGGCGTCGAGTTGAGCGGACAAGTCGGCCAATCGAGCCGTCCATTCTTCCCGGCGCGCTTCATCGAGTTGGAGCGCCTCGAATTCATCGGTAATCTTGCCCGTTGCGAGCCGTTGGAATGCGGTTTCGCAAGTCTCCAAGTCAGCCGCCGTTGCGAGGTACCGTTCGATCGGGAGTCGCTCCGTGAGCGTCGCGCAGCGAACCCGGTCGGCTGCGGTCGCCTGCGCGAAAACTTCGCAGCGCTCGGCCGCGGCCCGAGACGCAGTCTCCGCCGCGCGGTGCTCGTCCGAGAGTTGATCGAGTCGCTCATCGAGTCGCTTCAGCTCGGCGTTCGCGGTGGCTTCCGCGCCTTCGTCGGCGTCCGCTTCAGCGGTCAACACCGCGAGTTGCGCAGTCAACTCGGCGAAGTCCGAGGTCCCGCCGAAGTTCTCGAGGTCGCGGCGCTTGCTCTCGAGTCGGACGGCCAAATGATCGCGATCGCGCAGTTGCGATTCCGATTCGGCCCGAGCGACCGCGGCCGCTTTCGCTGCGAGGGAAGCCTCGGACGCTTCCCGGTCGCACTGCACCGCGAGTTCGACCAAACGCGCGTGGTTGTCCGCCGCCGCGCGGAGTTCGCGCTCTTTGTGCTCGGCGGTCACGGGGTTTCCGCAGGCCGAGCAGAGCACGTCGATGGCCAGGCCGTCGAACTTCGCCTTCAACTCCGCGGCTTGCCGGAGTTCGTGGTTCCGGGCCAACTTCGTATCCCGGGCTTTGGTGAATGTCTCTCGGGCAAGCCCGTCGGCCGCGATGGCGTCCGCGGTACTCTGCTCGAGGGATGGGGCATACCCTTTCCATTGGGCATCGAGAAGGGCCACCTCTTCGGCTACGGCGAGCAGTTTCGACCGCCGTTCGATTTCGACGCGGGCACTTTTCGCCGAGCGACCTTTCCCGCTCGAGTCCACTTGCAGTTGCTCTCGCCGGGTTTGGGCCGATTCCAATTCCGTCGAAAGATGGAGACGCGCCCTTTCGGTAGCATCCCGAGTCGTACCGAGCGCGAGCAAGCGCGATTCCGATTCTGCCAGCGACGCGCGGAGTGGCACGAACTGCCGGAGAATCGGGAGCATCTCTTCGTTCGCCCGGAACTCGGCATACTCGGTTCGGATCCGCGCGCCGTCCGCGGAGCACACGGCCGCGTCGGACAATTTCCGCTCCAGTGCGATCCGCTTCGGCGCCGATTCCTCCCACGTCTTGGCGTGGTTCAATCCCGAGATCGCCGTCTCATGCGCGGCTCTGGCCTCCGTTTTGAACTCCTCCGTTCGAGACTCTTCCGACTCGGCTCGGGCCAGCTCTCCGGCCGTCACCTCAGTTGTCACGTTGCGTTTGTCTTTGAGTGCCTTCAACTCTGCTTTCCGCGATTTCCACTCCTCGGCGATACGGCCCGATAACCCCTCGAAGCGCTCCAACCCGAGGACGCTCTTCAGGATCGTCATCCGCTCGGTGCCGCCCGCGTCGAGGATCTTCTCCGCTTCCCCCTGCCGCAGGAGCACCGACGCTTGGAACGAGGAGAAGTTCAGGCCGAGGGTCTCGACGACCCACTGGTTGGTCGCCTTGACGCCGTCGACACCCTCGACGCGGTGCCACTCGCCGCTGATCCGGCGCTCGATCGATTGCGTCGGCGTTGCCGCGCGGCGTTTCTTGTTCCGCGCGATCCTATAATCGCCGCCGTCGAATTCGAACTCGAAGCTCACGCCGAACCGATCTTCCCCGTGGCGGATCAGCGAATCCGCGTCCTGTCCGCCGCCGCGATGCTGGGCGAACAAACAGTACGTCATAGCGTCGAACACGGCCGACTTGCCGACGCCGTTCTCCCCGCCGAGCACCCAGAGCGGCTCGTCGTCGGTGAAGTGAATTTCGGTCTTCGGGCCGAAGCTCAGGAAGTTCTCCACGGTCACGCGCTTGGGAATCATGCGGTCCTCGCTTCGGTGAGAAAGGTTTCGGCGAGGGTGAGCACCTCGGCCGCGTCGGGGTCGGCGGCGAGGCGGTCGCCCAAAAACGTGCGCACCGTGGCATCGAATCCGCCGCGGGAGTCGTAGCGGTGCGCCGGCGCATCCCCGATCGATTCCTCCGCTTCCCAACGGATCTCGTGGTAGCGCGGGAAGGTCCGTTTCAATTGCCGCGTGATCTCATCGCGGCTGGCCCCCGCGCCCTTGATGAAGATGCGGACGATGGCCGACTCGCGATCCGGGTATCGGTCGGCGAGCGCCGCGATGGCGTCGAGGTCGGGCTTCTCGAGATGGATCGTGTGGAACAGCGTCGGCGCGATCGGCAATCGGACGGGGGTGACCGCGTTGGCCCCGTCGATCTCCAACAGCAAGACGCCGTGGTCGTCGTGCGTCTCGCCGAAGTCGAGCCGATCCAAGCTGCCGGGATACCGAACATTCGCGGCCCCGGCGAGCATCTGCGGGAGGTGGATGTGCCCGAGTGCGACATACGCCCACATGGGGTTGAGGTCGGCGAACTGGAACGGGTGATCCTCGGCCGCGTTCATCTTGTAGAGGGAGTGCGTCTCGCTGCCGACGACGTTCAGGTGAGCCATCAGCACCGTCGGCAGCGCCGGGTCGATCCCGGTCGACTTCTGTTGAATCCAATCGGAGACCCTCGCGC
>JANOSQ010000318.1:0-10001 GCA_031415915.1 Fimbriiglobus sp.
CGACCACCCCGACACCCTCATGAGCATGGGCACCCTGGCGGGGTGCTACCGAACCGCCGGGCGGCCCGAAAAGGCCCTGCCGCTGTACGAGGAGGCGCTCACCCTTTCCAAGGCCAAGCTCGGCCCCGGCCACCCCGACACATTCTGGAGCATGCACAACCTGGCGTCCTGCTACTTTGCGGCGCGGCGGCTGGACAAGTCGGTCCCGCTGTTCGAGGAGTTGCTCCCCCTCCGGGAGAAGAAGTACGGCCGCTCGCACGTGGACACGCTCCGGACGGTGGGCAATCTGGGGGTGAACTACAAGCTCGCCGGGCGGGTGGCGGAGGCCATCCCGCTGCTCGAGGAGGCCCACCGGGCGTCGAGGAAGCACGCCATTCTCCGCTTCGTCGGCCCACCACTGCTCGACGCTTACGCCAAGGCCGGCAAGCCCGCCGAGGCGGCGAAACTCATCGACGACCTGCTCGCCGACGCGCGCCAGGCGCTGCCCAAGGACAGCCCGCAACTGGCCGGGCTGCTGGCCGAGTTGGGCATGACCCTGCTGGAGATGAAGGCGTTTGCCGAGGCCGAGCCGCTGCTCCGCGAGTGCCTGGCCATCCGCGAGAAGACGCAGCCGGATGTCTGGACCACCTTCAACACCAAGTCGATGCTCGGCGGGGCGCTCCTGGGCCAGAAGAAGTACACCGACGCCGAGCCGCTGCTGCTGGCCGGCTACGAGGGGATGAAGCAGCGGGAGAAGACGATCCCGCCGCAAGGCAGCACCCGCCTCCCCGAGGCCAACGATCGGCTGATCGAGTTGTCCACCGCGACGAACAAGCCGGACGACGTGAAGAAGTGGCAAGCCGAGCGGGCGAAGTATCCGGCGGTGGCCCCAATGCCGCAGTTGAAGAAGTGACGGCGACCCCGCTGGCTGCCGGGCGACGGCCGAGATGTGGAAGAAGCTGAAAACCGCACGGACGACGACAGTCTGTACGCCGCCGCCCGCTTCCGGGCCGTCACCGCCGGCGTGCAAGGGAAGACTCCGGGGGCTGACGCCGCCCGGCTCGCCAAAGAGGATGCCGACAAAGCGATGCTGTGGCTGTACAAGGCCGTGCAGGCGGGCTTCAAGGACGCCGCCCGCCTGAAGTCGGACTACGACCTCAATTCGCTGCGCGGCCGGGAGGACTTCAAGAAGCTACTGGCGGAGTTGGAAGCCAAGGCGGAGAAAAAGTGACGCCCGCTCGGCGGGGGCCGATTTGAGCAGACCCGGAGAATCGACTTCCGTCTTTCGCGGCATTCTTAGCGGGAGGCCAATTTGTCCCTCGCCCTAAGTCCTAGGGGGGCTTGGTCATTCCGGAAAGTTGTGTGCTTTCTGGCCAGGAGGGTGCTTTCCAACGGAGGGGGGGGGTAGCCGTCGGAAAGCCCGAATGCCGTCAAATCCGACCACGCGCAAAGCAGCCTGACGGAATATTGGGAATCCGGACAATAAACCGGCGGGGTTGCGCATCGTTCCATCAGAGAAGCCGGCCGGCAACGGGGTAAGCAGCGCCCCCGGAGTCAGTCGGCTTTTCGCATTCTCACTTCTTCAGTTCCTCCGGCAGCTTCAGCCCTTCGATCTCCAGCTTCAGCGTGAGCTTCATTCTTTTTTCGGCGGGTCGTTCGACGTGGTGGTATCGCGCACCACTTTCCAGCCCCGCTCGAACTTCCGCAGTTCTACCGTGAAGCCGCCGTTGAGCGTTTCTTTGGTCTTCCGCACTTCCCACAATCCCGTAACGGTCGCCGTGGTGTCGCTGGTCAACTCCACGGCGAGGTTGTCGAACGTGAGGTGGCCCATCTCCTGCCCGGCCGCTTTGTACCGCTTGTGGTAACGCTCTTTGACGGGTTGAAACCCGCTCGTCGTCGTGGTACCCGAGATGAATTCTAATTCGGGGCTGTTCCAGTACCCGTCCATGTACCCGTCGAGATCGCCGTCGTTCCACGCTTTCGATTGCGATTCCAAAACCGCCAAGACGCCGGCTTTCGATTGATTTTGAGCGCGGAGGCGATCCGCCGGAACCTCGCGGATGCGTTCGTAAATTCGCGGCAGCACGCCGAGCACGACCACGGCGCAGGCGATGCCCAAGCCGATGGCGAAGTAACGGGATTGGGGCGTGGGATGGGCCATGGCGGCGATTCCTCGCGGTCGGCGGGTTTACCGGTTCCCGGTTCTCCGGTAAAGTATACCCGACCCCACCCGGAGTGACCCGCGATGAACGAAGCCCTGACCTGGCTGACCAAGAACCACGAAGCGATCATCCGCGGCCTCGCGGATCAGGTGGCCATCCCGAGCATTTCCACCGACGGCGAGCACGATCCGGAGATCGTCCGCAGCGCGCAGCTCACGTGCGATCAGATGCGGGACGCGGGGTTGCAGAACGTCGAGATGCTCAAAGTCGGCCAAAGCTTGCCCTACGCCTACGGGGAGTGGCTGGAAGCGGGGCCGACGAAGCCGACGGTGTTCCTGTACGCCCACCACGACGTGCAACCGGTGAACTACATCGAGCAGTGGAAGTCCGATCCGTGGAAGCTGACGCGCCGCGACGGCCGGCTCTTCGGCCGCGGCGCCGCCGACGATAAAGGGGCCATCTCCGCGTTCCACGGAGCCATTGCGGCTTACCGCAAGACGAGCAACGTGCTGCCGTGCAACATCAAGATGGTCGTCGAAGGGGAAGAGGAAGTCGGTTCCAAGAACCTCATGGCGTTCTTCGACAAGTACAAGCAGAAGCTCCAATCGGATGTCATCGTGGTGTGCGATACCGAGAACATCGAAGTCGGCTTACCCTGCATCACCTATAGTTTGCGCGGGATCGTCGCGGTGCTCGTCGAGGTGACCTCCGCGAAGTTGCCGGTGCACAGCGGGATGGCCGGGGGCGCCCTGCCCGATGCGGCGCTCGCGCTCAACGTGGTCCTCGCCCGTCTCTTCTGGGGCAACGGCCCGCTCGATATCCCCGCCTTCTACGAGAGCGTCCGCGGTCTGACCGACAAAGAACGGGCCGCGTTCCGCAAACTCCCGTGGGACGACGCCAAGTTCCGCACTGAAATCGGCGTGCTGCCCGGCGCGAAATTCGCCATGGAAACGGGGAACAGCGTCTACGAGACGACTTGGCGCCGACCCTCTTGCACGGTCATCGCCCAAGAGGCGAGCAGCATTAAGGGCGCATCGAACCAAGTGCTGCCGAAGGCTTCGGCCATCGTGAGCTGCCGGATCGTGCCGGATCAAGTTCCGGAGCAAGTGGTGAAGCAACTGCGGGACGTGCTGCAAGCCGACGCGCCGTGGGGCGTCGACGTGAAGGTGACCCAACACGGCGCCGGGTGCAATTGGTGGATGACCGACCCGAACGGTCCGGCGTTCGAATCGGCGCTCTCGGCGATGCGGGACGGGTTCGACCGCGATCCGGTCGCCATCGGCTGCGGCGGCAGCATCGGCTTCGTCGGCCCGCTGGCCGAGTTGTTCGGCGGAGCGCCGGCGCTGTTGATGGGGATCGAAGACCCCGCGAGCAACGCCCACGCCCCGAACGAGAGCCTGCACGAAGGCGACTTCGTCAAACTGATGAACTCGCTGGTGCGGCTGTTCGACAACTTGGGGAAGCTGCCGGGTGGGAAGGTGAAGTGAATTTTACTGAGCGGGGGACGTCAGTCCCCCGTGGATCCGAGCTTCGTTCCAGCAATCCCACGGGGGACTGACGTCCCCCGCTCAGTTTTTTGCTTCACTTCGCCAAGTCCACGCACACTAATTCCAGATCGTTGCGAACGTACATCTTCTTCCCCGCGAATGCGGGGTTGACCCACACCGTCTTGCGGCCCGCGTCTTTGTTCGTCGGGGCGACGATCGCGGCGCGGTCGATCTCCTCGTAACCCTTCGGCGTCAGCTTGGCGATGATCAGTTCACCCTTCTCGTTGAAGATGAAGAATCGATCCGCGTGCTCGGTGAGGAACGCATTCCCCCAGCGCGTCGGCTTGCCTTCTTCGGTCGGGGTGCCGATGGTCGGCTTGCGAGTGCTCCAGAGTCGTTCGCCGGTGTCCGCTTTGAGGCAGCGTAGTTCGCCGTAGCTGCACACTCCGTAGATGTGCCCGTCTTTGATGAACGGCGTCGGCATGATGCTGTGCAACCCGTCGGTTTTTTCCGGTTGCTCGCTGGTGCTCTTGCCCTTCCACACGGGTGTCGCTGTATCCGCGGTGATCTTCAGCATGACCGGCCCATCGTAAAACGCGGTGATGAAAAGTTGGTCGCTGCCGACCTGGCGCGGCGTCGGCGCGGTGAGGGCGTACTTCACGGGGAAGTCGTACTTCCAGAACCGTTTGCCCGTTTCCGGATCGAGACCGATGACCGCGTTCTGGTGCCAGACCACCGCCGTGCGAACCTTGCCGAAATCGTAGATCATCACCGCCGCATAGCCGCAGTCGGCCTCGATGTCCTGGGAGTGCCAGAGTTCCTTGCCCGTCGTCTTGTCGAAGGCGATCACGAGGTTTTCGCTCGTTCCCCCGGTGACGCAGATCAGCTTGTCGCCATCGATGATCGGGTGCGAGGCGAAGCCCCATATCGGGATCTTCGCTTTGAAATCGCGGACGTAGTTCTTGCTCCAGACGAGCTTGCCGTCCTTGGCCGCGTAGCAGTTGAGGTCGCCCATCGAGCCGACGGTGTAAACGAACTCGCCATCGACGAGCGGCGTGCAGCGCGGCCCACTGGAGTAGCCGCCGGGGATCTTGTAGTCGACGCTGTAGTTCGAATTCCAGAGCCGTGTTCCCTTCTCCGCATCGAAGCAACTCACCGATTCGATCGCGCTCGATCCGTCTTTCGTGTAATCGATGGCGAACAATTTGCCGCCCGCGACGGCGGGGCCGGCGTAGCCACCGCCGAGCTTCGCACTCCAAAGTTTCTTCGGCCCCCCGGTCGGGAACTTCTCGAGTATCCCGTCTTCGCGCCAGACGCCGTCGCGTTTCGGCCCGAGGAATTGCGGCCAGTCTTCGGCGAACGCGGGGGAAATCATCAGCGCGGCCAACAGCGCGGCGAGTAGCGCGGCGAGTCGGAATGGCATCGGTCGAATCCTCGGGGGTGCGATCAATCCCGATGATACCGGTTTCCACCGTCTCACTTGCAAGAATCTGCGGTGAAGTCCCGGCGGGCACTTCTATAAAAAGCGGATGCCCGTGCCCCAACTCACCATCCTCGGCGTCGGCTTGCTCGGCGGCTCCGTCGGCCTCGCCGCGAAGGCCCGCCACGCGGCGCTGAACGTCCGCGGCGTCGGCCGCGACGAACGCAACCTCGTCCGAGCACTGAGTGCCGGAGCCATCGATTCCTATTCCACCGATGTCGCCGAGGGCGTGGGGGATGCCGACATCGTCGTCGTCTGCACGCCGGTGGATCGAATCGCAGCGGACGTGATCGCCGTGGCGAACTCGGCCCCGCCGAGCTGCTTGATTACGGACGTGGGGAGCACGAAAGGAAACATCCTCGCCGCGCTCGCGGGCAAGCTGAAACCGAATGGGGCGACGTTCATCCCCGCTCATCCGCTGGCCGGCTCCGAGAAGCGCGGGAGTGCGAACGCGACCGCCGACCTTTTCGTGGATCGGCTCGTCATCACGACGCCGACGGCGGACACCGATGGCGAGGCGACCGCCGCCGTGGAATACTTCTGGCGTCAACTCGGCGCCCGCGTGCTGCGGATGACGCCCGACGAACACGACCGGGCGTTGGCGTTCACCAGCCACTTGCCCCACGCCGTGGCGAGCGCGCTCGCCGGGGTGACGCCCACCGGGTGGCTGAACCTCACGGCCGGGGGCTTCCGCGACTGCACGCGCATCGCGGCTGGCGACCCGGACTTGTGGGCCGCGATATTCGAAGCCAACGGCCCCGCGGTACTCGGGGCACTCGATCAATTTCTACTGCGGATTCAGGACTTTCGACGGATCGTCGCGGCGGGCGATCACGCCGAACTGGTTCACTGGTTGGCCGAAGGGAAGAGGGTGCGCGATGCTCTGGGAAGTTGAAATCGTTCCGCTCGGCCACGACGGCGAATGCGAACGCGTTTGCGAGGAATTCCGCTTCATCGCACGCAAGCCCGGGGATTGCGTACTGCGCTCCTCGCGCGGATACCTGCTCGAAGGCGTTGATCTTTCCGCCGCCGACGCCCAGAGACTGGCCGATCTTCTGCTGGTCGATGCCATCGTCGAATTGGCCCGAGTTTCGGAAGTCGGCGGGGCTTTGGCAGCGCCCGCGTATACGGTGCTGTTAAAGCCGGGTGTGATGGATCCGACCGCCGAGAGCGTGCTGAAAGCCGCCGCCGATTTGGGTGTGCCCGTGATCGCCGTGAGAACGTTCCGTCGGTATTACGGAAATCCGAAGGTTCCACCACCGGAGCCGTTCCGACGCTTCCGGAGAGTGTTGATCAACGACGCGATCGAACAGTTGATCGTCGGCCCGCTGCGGACCGAGCACTTGAGCCTCGGCCAGCCGCGCGATGTCCCACTCACGACCGTACCGCTGGTCGAACTCGACGACGCCGGGTTGATGCACGTCAGCAAATCGGGGACGCTCGCGCTGACGATCGAGGAAATGCGAACGATCCAAGCCCACTTCAACAGCCACGACCGCGCACCGACCGACATCGAGCTCGAAAGTATCGCCCAAACGTGGAGCGAACACTGTTCGCACAAAACGCTCAAAGGCGAAGTGCAGTACTCCGAGACCATCGCCGGAGTGACAACCCACCGTCACTACAAGAATCTGCTGAAGGAAACGATCTTCGGTGCGACGCAAACCATCCGCGCCCGCCTCGGGGCCGACGATTGGTGCGTCAGCGTCTTCTCCGACAACGCCGGCATCGTGAAGTTTCACCCCGAGTTTCACCTCTGCTTCAAAGTGGAAACGCACAACCGCCCGAGCGCCATCGAACCTTACGGCGGGGCCAACACCGGCCTCGGCGGCGTCATCCGCGACGTGCTCGGCACCGGCCTCGGCGGCAAACCCGTTTGCAATACCGACGTTTTCTGCTTTGCCCGGCCCGACTTCCCCATCGAACAAGTGCCCACCGGCGTGCTCCACCCGCGCCGCACGATGAACGGCGTCATCGCCGGCGTGCGCGACTACGGCAACCGCATGGGCATCCCCACCGTCAACGGGGCCATCGTCTTCGAGGATCGGTACTTGGCAAACCCGCTCGTCTTCTGCGGCACCGTCGGCCTGATCCCCGTCGGCATGGAATTCAAAGAGGTGCTGCCGGGGGATTTGATCATCGCCGTCGGGGGGCGCACGGGCCGCGACGGCATCCACGGGGCGACGTTTTCGAGCGAGGGGTTGCACGACGAATCGGAAAAAGTCAGCGGCGGGGCGGTGCAGATCGGCAACGCCATCACCGAGAAGAAAGTGCTCGACGTGATCCTGCAAGCCCGCGATCTCGGGCTGTACACGGCGATCACCGATTGCGGGGCCGGGGGCTTCAGCAGCGCCGTCGGCGAGATGGGCGCCGAACTCGGCGCGACGGTGAACCTCGACGCGGCCCCGCTGAAATACGAGGGGCTGAGCTACACCGAGATCTGGATTTCCGAATCGCAGGAGCGGATGGTGCTCTCGGTGCGCCCCGAGAAATGGCCGCAGTTGAAGGCGCTGTGCGAAGCCGAGGACGTCGAAGCGGCGAACCTCGGCACATTCGAAGCGAGTGGCCGGTTGATCCTCAAGTTCCGCGGCCAGACCGTCGGCAACCTCGACATGCACTTCCTCCACGACGGTCGCCCGAACATCGTCCGCCGGGCCGAGTGGCAAGCGGTTGTCACCGAACCGGTCGCGCGACCCGCGTTCAACTCTCAAGAGATGCTGTTGAAGATTCTCGCGATGCCGTCGGTGGCGTCGAAGGAATCGGTGATCCGCCAGTACGACCACGAAGTGCAGGGGGGGAGCGTCGTCAAACCGCTGACCGGCGCGAGCAACGACGGGCCGAGCGATGCGGCCGTGGTGATGCCGGTGCTCGGCTCGCAACTGGGGTTCGCCGTCGGCAACGGGTTGAATCCGCGCTACGCCGACCTCGACCCGTATGCCGGCGCCGCCGCTGCCATCGACGAAGCCATGCGAAATGTCGTCGCAGTCGGCGGCGATCCGAACCGCACAGCCATTCTCGACAACTTTTGTTGGGGGAACGTCACCGAACCGGCGATGCTCGGCGCGCTCGTCCGCACCGCCGAAGCCTGCCGGGATGTCGCGCTCGCGTTCGGAACGCCGTTCATCTCGGGCAAGGACAGTCTGAACAACAGCTTCGTCGCCAAAGACGGCACGAAGATTTCGATCCCGCACACGCTGCTGGTTTCGTCCTTGGCCATCGTGCCCGATGTCCGGCAGTGCATTACGATGGACTTCAAATCGCCTGGGAACGACGTGTGCGTGCTCGGTGCGACCCACGACGAACTCGGCGGTTCGCACCTCCACGAATTGCTGGAATTACGAGGGGGAGTGCCGCCGAATGTCGATCTGTCGCTCGCGCCGAAAATCTTCGCCGCCCTGCACGCCGCGATCCGAGCGGGGTTGATTCGGGCCTGCCACGATTGCAGCGAAGGTGGCCTCGCGGTCGCCCTCGCGGAGATGGCCTTCGCCGGGGAAGTCGGCGCCGATGTCACCGCGTTGTCAGTGCTGCCGGGCGCCGAGGGTTTGCCCGACGACGCGAAGCTCTTCGGCGAATCGGCGACGCGGTTCGTGCTCGAAGCGATCCCCGGCAACGCCGGGGCATTGGAGCGCATCTTTGCGGGATTGCCCTTCGCCAAAATCGGCACGACCGTAAAGGAACCGCGTTTGCGAATAGCCGATGCGAACGGGGAATGGCTGGTGTGGGCGAAGCTGAGCGAGTTGAAAGAAGCTTGGCAAGCTCCGCTCCGCGCCGAACGCCTCACCACACCCGGCTGATGATGCACTTCAAATACCCTGACTCCCGGCAGGCGATGTTGACCGGGTGATCCGACGCCGGCCCGCGGCGTTCCAGCAGTTGCACGTCGCGCTTTTCATCCACGGCCGTTTGGGCGATCACGCTCTCCAACATGTCCATGCTGATGAGGCCGGAGCAGCAGAACGACGCGAGGATACCGTCCGGGTTCAGCAGCTTGAGGCCGAGCTTGTGCAAGCGCCGGTAGCCCTTCATCGCTTGTTCGAGCGAAGCGCGGTCGCGGGCGAACTTCGGCGGGTCGAGAACGACCACATCGAACTTGGCATTCTCAGCGACGAGCGCATCGAGTCGGTCGAACACGTCCGATTGCACGAATGTCATTTGCGAAAGCCCGTTCAACTCCGCGTTGCGCTGGCCGAGCTTAATCGCGGACTCGGAAGCATCGACCGATTCGACGAACGCCGCTCCGGCCTTCGCCGCGTAGACGCCGAACCCGGCGGAATAGCAGAAGGCATCGAGCACGCGCTTCCCGATCGCGAACTTCGCCACGGCTTGGCGGTTCTCGCGTTGGTCGAGGTAGTAACCGGTCTTTTGCCCTTCGGCGAGGTTCACCGCGAATTGCAGGCCGTTCTCGCGGATGACGTATTCCGTCGGCGGGGCTTCGCCGCAGAGCAGGCCGTCTTGGAGCACCAGTCCTTCGAGCTTGCCGATGCCTTTTTCTGTCCGGATGTAGATCCCCTTCACGCCGAGGAGTTCGGTCAGCAGTTCGCCGAACATCTCGCGCCGATTGGCGAGCGCCAGCGACGTGAACTGCACCGTGAGGAACTCGCCGTAGCGGTCGATGACCATGCCCGAGAGGATGTCCGCTTCGCTGAAGGCGACGCGGTACGCCGCGTCCGGGCCGATGTTCAACTTCAGTTGATCATGGCGCAGGTCGATGGCCCGCTTCAACCGCGCTTTGAAAAACTCGCGGTCGAGCGCGACCGATTCATCCCACGAGTACAAGCGGACGAGAATCTTGCTCTGGCTGTTGAAGAGCCCGCGGCCGACGAAGTTGCCGACGGAGGAGCGCAGATCGACGACGGCTCCGTCTTGGGGTTTGCCTTCGACCCGTTCGACGGC
>JANOSQ010000319.1:0-3684 GCA_031415915.1 Fimbriiglobus sp.
ACCCGCGGCTTTCAACCCGCTGTGGTAGAGCTTGGGCATGTAGAGGTAGAAATCGAACTTCGGATCGTTGTCGCCGTCGTGGCACTTCATGCACATCCCCTGCACCGTGATCATCAACCGCTGCTGGGCTGCAGGAATTTCGACCTTGCCGCGATCGAGGGAGTCGATCTTGCCCATTTTTTCCATGAACTCCTTGCTCGGGAGTTTGTCGTCCTTGTTGAGCCGCCACGGCATCATGGCGTCGAGCAGGGCTTGGTTTTTCGGCTTGGCGGCGTGGCCGCTACCGGGGCCGTGGCAATTCTCGCAGCCGTTGTTGATGAGCTTGGCCGTGTCGATCTTGTTCTTGAACCCGGACTCGTAATCGAAGCCGGTGGTGTGGCAACTCAAACACTCCGGGTCGAAGTTCCGCAGGCCCGGCCGGGTCGCTTTCTTCTCGAGCGCCTCGTAGGCCTTGGAATGCGGGTGCTCGCTCCAAACTTTAAACTCGGCCGCGTGGCACTGTTTACATGCCTCCGAGCCGACGAACTCCAATTTCTCGGTGTGGTTTTTGACAGCGGTTGGGTGTTTCGGTCGCTTCTTCGTGGCCATCCCCAAGTAGTCGCTCGCTTTGACCTCGGCCGCGTACTCTTCGAGCAGCTTGAGGAGCTTGTGATCCTTCACCGACTCGGGTTTCTCCGGGGTCAGGTATTCCTCGCCCATCGGCACGAGTTGATAATGGAGTTCGATGCCCTTGTTCGTTTTGAAGACGCCGACCGCGCCGACGTAGCGCCCCTTGTGGCCGACGGTGACGATTTGCGTTTTCTTGTCGTTGGCAAAGACGGGGAACTGCGGCGGTTCGGATTCCTCCGCGGTGCAGACGATCAGTTGGATCTCGGGGAAGTCTTTGGCGAGCAACTTGGCTTCGTCCGCGGTACCCTGATAGAGGAGCACTTTCAATTCGGGCTTCGCCGGGCTTTTCGCGGCCTTGTCCAACGCGGCCTTCAGGATCGCCCCGCTCGGTTGAAAATCGGTCGTCTTATCGAGCTCGGCCACTTTCTTGGCGACCGACGGGGCCAACAAGCCGACGACCACGAAGGGCACGTTCTTATCCGCCACGACTTCGTGGGAATTCACCAATCCCCGGCTGTTCGGATCTTTGGGGTCGTTGGGGGCGTACAGTTTTTCGAGCGGCGTCGCCGCGGTCACTTTGCCGTCCTTGTCGCGGACCACATCGCCGACCAAGTTCCCGGCCAAGAGGTGCGGCGGCTTGTTCGGCGGATCTTGCAGCGTGTACTGCCCGAGGAGTTTGTCGAGTTGCTGGGCGAAGTCGTTGATACCCAGACCGGCCGCAATGAAGCCCATCTCATTGAGGGCCTTCATGCTGTATTCGTACTTCTTGAGCGACTGGGCCGTGACCTCTTTCGCCGCTTTGGCGGGTGCGATGTCGCCGGAGTCGAGGCCGACGACGTTCCAACCCTTCGCTTTCAGCGATTGGATGAAGTTGTAGCGCCGCTCCAAACCGCCGAGTTGGGGTCGGCTGCACCCGCACGGTTGCAGGTAGCCGAAGGTTTGCCCGGAGACGACGAGCACGAGGTCGGGAGCGGCTTTGGGCCAGCCCGCGAAGATCGGAATGCCGCCGATCGTCCCCGGCTTGGGGGTCGCATCCGGAACCGGCGTTTGCTCTTCGGTCGTCGGTTCGGTCGGGGTCGAAACTTGATCGGCGCGATCCATCATCCAATAGCCCGTGCCGGCCGCGACGGTCACGAGGATCGCCACGCCCGCCGCGACGCGGAGCAACAGCCCCGTTTGCACGATGCCCGCCCGCAACCGGTCGTATCGGCTCGACATTCCACTTCCCCCGTGGCTTGAAAACACCCCCTAGAACTACCCGAAACAGGCCCGTTCCGCGAGTCCATCTTGACCGGAGGTGTTCCAACGATTCTAGGAGTCGCCCCCGAGTTCGGCCGACATTCCAGCGTCTACCCACCCACCCTACCGTGGAATGAACTCCCGCTCGTGGAACGTCCCATGCGCGACAAGGGGTTACGTCCGATTTCGGCTGTCGCGAAACGACCGAAATTCACAATTCATTCACCGCAAGAACGCCCGGCCCTTGATCGGTAAGCGGATGAGCTGGCCCGTTCCTTTCACGCGCAGCACGACTACGCTGTCGCTGGAAAGCTCGCCCGTGGTCGCGTTGGCGGGGATCTTGACCTTCAAGGCCCAGTACCGGCGACCCTCTTCGTTCCGCGGCGAGTCCAAGGTGATTTGTAGCACTTTCGGTTCCGCGAGTTCCGCCGCGACTTCGAGTTCCAAATCCAAGCGATCGCTCCGGAGCGAAAACGGCTTGACGGTACCCTCGCGCGCGGGGAACGGACCGAGATCCAAGGCGCTGTCGCGTTCGAGGGTGACCAATCCCGTCACGACCGCTTTCACTTGGACCGCTTGGTTGTCGATCTCGGTGTCGCCGAAGACCGTGAACGACTTGGCCAGCGGCCCGATGTCGAGTTCCGGCGCGATCCCCGGTTTCGGATCGGGGTTCTTGCGGTGCAATGTCACCAGCACCCGGTAGCCGCCCGTGATTCGGGCGTGAGAATCCCCCCGGGTCCGCTTGGCGACGAGCGCATCCAACTCTTGTGGGGTGAGGGCCACCGGTTTGGTGAACTTCAAGAAGGGTTCGCTCGCCGGCTCCGTGCACCGCGGCGGGGCCAACCGATCTTGGGGCACCGTGGCCGAGAGGTAGAGGATTTCCTCCGTTTTGCTCGGCGTGCTCTCGCCGATCTCTTTGAAGTCGAGTGTGGCGGGCACGATTTCAAAGCGGGGCACGCCCATGAAACCGACGCCGAATTTCGACGTCATCGTCGTGGTTTGATCCGGCGTTTTGAACCCGAGGGTCGCGTCGAGGATCTTCTGCCCCATCTGGCGGACTTTGAAGTTCAACTGCAAAGCGATCCACATCGGCCGCTCTTCCCCACCGCCCGCGGGGATCGTTTGCAGGATTTCCGGATGGTCGAAGTCGAGCAACTTCCAATCCCCGGCCGGATACGTCCGGAGCCGGTGATCCAATTCGGCGAAGGGCAGAACCTGCGACCCGGCCACCCCCAATGCGGCCCGTTCGACCTCGTCCCGAGCGGTATCCCGCGGGACGGTGGGAAACACGGCGAGCCGCACGTTGGTGCACGCGCTGCAACTGCGGCTGACGGCCGAGACCGACACGGGGACGGGATTGATGTTCTGGAGCCAGTAGGTCACGGAGTGTTCTTGATCGTTGACTTCGAAGAAGCCGGGGAAGTCGCGGTGGATGCGGTGTTCGCTCGTCGGGTTGTAATACACCGTCGTGGTCCCATAGGAGCGCACCGCTTCGATCGTCGGGGGCGTTTGGCCCGGCTCGACGGTCGCCGGCCCCGCGGGCGTTTCCACGGTCGTGTAATTCGAAATCACGGTGACGCCCGCGATCCCCGCGATCAACGCCGCCACCGCCAACGCGATCTTCACATTCGAATTCATAACCGAGTCTCGGATGCAGTGGCGTTCGTGCAGGTTCTACGTTCCCGAAGGGCCATCCGTTCAGCCGGGGCTAGAGCGGATTTCAAGTGCCTTATCGTGCGTCGTGAAAATGGGAGTCACTCCTCTCCCGGCTTTGCGGGAGAGGGGCCGGGGGTGAGGGTCTCTGGTTTCAATACACCCTCACCCCCGCCCCCTCTC
>JANOSQ010000320.1:0-1940 GCA_031415915.1 Fimbriiglobus sp.
CCCCGAATGGGAAAGCGTTTGTGGGGATAACGGCGGCGGCGGGCGGACTTCGTGAACTGGGCCGCTATTCGCTCGACCAGGAACCGTCCGCTCGCGTGGCCGTATCGCCAACGCCCGTGAAAGGGCGTCCACGGTCGCCCCGCATCTCGCCAGACGGTCGCTGGGTGATTCTCACGGACTTCGGACAGGTGTACGTGCGGCCCATTGATGGCAGCGGCGCGATCGAGGTGGCCCCGGGGGGAGCCGCGTACGCGGCGGCGTGGGGACCCGACAGTCGCAGCATCTACTACAGCACCGGCAACGGGTGGATGGTGGCCGAGCTGCAAGTGACGCCGAGCCTCGCAATCGTCCGTCGGCGGCGCGTGGGTGCCTCGACCATGCGTTCGGTGGACTTCGACCTTTCGCCCGATGGCACGACGTTCGTGGCCGTCCAGTCGAACGCCAGTGCGAATGTCCTGGTGGTCGCGGGGTGGACCGAGGACGTGCGGCGCCTGTTGCGTGGCAAGGCCGCGGGGTCACCGCCATGACGGCCGTTACCGCCCACCGTTTCCCGGGCAGGGGCATCGGTCAGTTCCTCCTGATGGATGCCCTCCGCCGCGGTGTGGATGGGCCCTTTCGTGGTCATTTCCCACTTGTGGGTGTTGCCCAACGTCAGGCGTCTTCGTATACTCGGTAGTGGATTCACACGCTCTCCTGGGAGATCAAAGCATGGCAATTCAACCCGACGCGATCAGCCACCTAGGATTTCAGGCTCGCAAGGGGTACGTCCATCCAGACGCGCGCGGCCGACTGACGCTCGGCTCGGCGGCGAAGGGCGCCGATTACCGCGTGCTGGTCAATGAAAAAGGACAGATCCTTCTCGACCCGGTGGTTCCCATTCCAGCAAGTGAGGCTTGGCTGTGGGAAAATCCGTCGCTGCGCGCGTCTATGGAGCGGGCACTGAGACAGGCGGAAGCCGAAGAGTTCGAGAACCTGGGCTCCTTTGCACCGTTCGTGGATGAGGTCGGTTGATCGGTGACCTTCACGCTCACCTTCACGCCGGAGGCCGTACTGGTCCTCAGGAAGCTCGAGGTCGAGAACGATCCAAAGTTGAAGAAAGTTCGGAAGGCGCTCGGGTTGCTGGAAACCAACCCCCGTCATTCTGGCTTGGCGACCCACGAGTTCACTTCCCTATCCGGGCCAGCTGGAGAGAAGGTGTTTGAAGCCTATGTCGAGAATCGGACTCCGGGTGCATGGCGTATCTTCTGGTTTTATGGCCCCAGGCCGGGGATGATCCGCATTCTGAATATCACTCCACATCCGTAGCAAGCCACCATCATCGGCCGTAGCCAGGCGCACTCGCCAGCCGTTCCGTCAAGGAGCACCTTTCCCGCCGTGACCGCACAGACCGATCGCCTCAACACCGCCCTGGCCGGCCGCTATCGCATCCTCCGCCATCTCGGTGAAGGCGGCATGGCGAGCGTGTACCTGTGCGAGGACCTCAAGCACGATCGTAAAGTCGCGCTCAAGTTGCTCAAGCCGGAGTTGGCCGCCGTGCTCGGCGCCGAGCGGTTTGTGCAGGAAATCAAGATCACCGCGGCGCTGCAGCATCCGCACATTTTGCCGCTGTTCGACAGCGGCGCCGCCGACGGATTTTTGTTTTACGTCATGCCGTTCATCGACGGCGAGACGTTGCGCGCCAAGCTCGATCGCGAAACACAGCTCGGCGTCGATGACGCGGTGCGCATCGCGCGCGAAGTGCTCGACGCGCTCGACTACGCGCACGAACAAGGCATCGTGCACCGCGATGTGAAGCCCGAGAACATCCTGCTGCACGGCGGGCATGCGATGGTGGCGGACTTCGGCATCGCGCTGGCGGTGAGCGCCGCGGCGGGCGGCCGCATGACCGAGACGGGACTCAGTCTCGGCACACCGCACTACATGAGCCCCGAGCAGGCGAC
>JANOSQ010000321.1:0-6066 GCA_031415915.1 Fimbriiglobus sp.
GGTCAGGCTTCGACACGACCGGATGGTATCGTGTGCAATCCTTCATCGATAATGAATTTTGAATATTTTCTCCAATCGCCGAACTGTTGTGTGAAACACTGGAGAAGCCGCTCCCGCCGCAAGGCCACATCCGCACCTCTCAAAACTTGCCCTTGGCGCACTTCCATCCCGCGGATTACGATCCGCCCCGCAACGTGGGTCGCTGGAACCGACCCCCGTCGCCCATCGCACGATGGACCGGAACCCGGAGTGCGTTGGTAGGGATCGAGGATCGATCCCCCGGAGAAGAGGTGTCGCGAAGAAGCTCGCCGCGATCTGCGGTGCGGCCCACTCCCACACCAGCCGGAACTAGTCTCGGTGGCTCCTCGCCCCGGCGACCGCGCACGTCCATAACCTGGAGTGCCGCATCGCCTCGGCTGGGCCGTCGAACGCACCAACCCGTTACTGGACTGGACGCTCGCATGGACGTGAAGCGTGGGCCGATTCTGTTTCGTTGCGACGCCACCCCGGAGTCGGGGTACGAGCCGCTCTACCAATGCCTCTCGCTCGCCGCGGCGATGCAGCGCCGGCGCCGGGGGACGCACTTCTTCAGCTACCTCGAACCGCTGAACTTGGCGCAGTCCATCCACCGGGCCAACAACGAATGGAAGCCCGCCGAATCCCATCTGGGTGGCGTCGGCGACCTCGAATGCACCTTGCGGGAGATCCGCCGGCTGAACGCGGCCGCCGTGGTGCTCTCCGGCACCGGCTACAATCGCGAGTACCTCGACGCGCTGAACGACACCGGCGCCCGCGTCATCGTCATCGACTCAGACGCCGGGCTGAAGTTCCCGAGCAAGCTCGTCGTCAACCCGCTCCTCGCCCCCGGCACCAAGCCGTACAAGGTCGAGACCGGCACCCAACTGCTCGTCGGCCGCAAGTTCGCGTTGGTGCGGGGCATCTTCCGCCGGCAGCGCACCATCCGCGCCACCGAGCAACCGGGGGCCTTCCGCGCTCTGGTCGCCTTCGGCGACGACGACTTCGGCGATCAAACGCTGCTGCGCACCGAGCAGCTTTTGGAGATGCCGAAGGTCGACAAGGTGAGTATCGCCACGCGGGTTCACCACCCGCGCTACCACGAATTGAAGGACTTCGCGGCCGACAGCGGTGGTCGGGTCGAAGTGGTGACCGAGCCGAAGGAGCTGATGACGCGCTTGGTGCGCAGCCACTTCGCGCTGACCAGCGGCGACACCATGGCGCTCGAACTCTGCTGCGTCGGCATCCCGCAATTGGTGCTGCCGACGAAGCAGCGCCACATCCTCAGCGCCAAGCGGATGGACGACGAAGGCGTCGCCACGTTCCTGGGCGCCGCCGACGAGGTGAGCTTCGACAGCCTGTACGAGACGGTGAACTTGGTGCTCGACGACCCGATGGAGCGCCTCGGCATGAGCCGTTGCGGCCGCAACCTGATCGACGGCCGCGGCGGCGACCGGATTGTGAATGGGTTGGAGATCGTCTTGCACACGCCGCAGTTCCGCGACGTGATTCAATTCCGCGCGGCGGCGTGACAGCTCTGCGAACCGGCCCCGTGAGGGGTCGGAGGTTTCCTGACAATACCTCCGACCCCTCACTCGGCCGGCTCGCCATACTGCATTGACTGCCATCCATCACGGGAACAGCCCGCGCTTCGCTTTTTCGTTGGCCACTTTCTCGACCCCGAGGCTCAGGGCGGCGGTGCGCATACTCAGCTTCCGCGACAGCGCTTTGTGCCGGACTTTGGCGTAGGCCTTGAGCATTTGCTTGCGGAGGGCGCTGGTCACTTCGTCGTCGTCCCACATGAATTGCTGGAGATCCTGCACCCACTCGAAGTAGCTCACCGTGACGCCGCCGGCGTTGCAGAGCACGTCGGGGATGATGAAAATGTCCGAGTCCGCGAGGATGCGGTCGGCTTCGGGGGTCGTCGGCCCGTTGGCGCCTTCGGCGATGACCCGGCATTGCAACTTCGCCGCGTTCTCCTTGTTGATGACCCGCTCCGTCGCCGCGGGGATGAGCACCGTGCAGGGCGTGATCAGCAATTCCTCGTCCGGAATCGCCTCGGCCTTCGGGTAGCCGACGATGGTGTGCCGCACGTTTTCCGGGGCTTGGACGTACTTCTGCAGCGCGGGGATATTGATGCCGGTCATGTTGCGGATCGAACCGTACCGATCTCCGATGGCGACGATCTTCGTGCCGAGTTTGTGGAGTTCGTCGCACGTCACGGAACCGACGTTGCCGTAGCCCTGCACCACGGCGGTGCTCTGATCCACCGCGAGGTTCAGTTCCTTCAGCGCTTCGAGGATGCAGTAGACGATGCCGCGGCCGGTGGCTTCGCGCCGGCCGATGCAGCCGCCGAGTTCGACCGGTTTGCCCGTGACGATCTCCGGGCAGGCGTAGCCGACCTTCATGCTGTAGGTGTCGTAGATCCAGGCCATGGTCTGCTCGTCGGTGCCCATGTCGGGGGCCATCACGTCGATGCGCGGGCCGATGATGCTCAGCACCTCTTCCGTGAAGCGGCGCGTGAGCCGCTCTTTTTCGCCCAGGCTCAGTACCGCGGGGTCGCAAGCGATGCCCCCCTTGGCCCCGCCGTAGGGCAGGCCCATGATGGCGCACTTCCAGCTCATCCACATGGCCAGCGCCGCGACTTCGCCGAGGTCGACGTTGGGGGCGTAGCGCAGGCCCCCTTTGCTCGCCCCGCTCGTGAGGGAGTGCTGCACGCGGTAACCGATGAAGACCTTGGTGTGCCCGTCGTCCATGCGGACGGGGATGCTGACGACGAGCGACCGCTTCGGCAGCATGAGGCGGTCGATGATGCCGATGTCGAACTCGGGGAGTTCGCGGGCGACCGTGCGGAGTTGCTCGCAGGCCATCCGGTAGACGGGGGAATCGTCGAAGAGGGTGTGCGGCTGAGCGCTGGCGGGCATGCGGATGCTCCGGGGGTCGGACGGGGGAGAGGTGGCCGGGGCAATTATATCGGCCGTGCACTTAGCAATTGCACCGGCCATCTCCGCCGGGCAGAATGTCGCCATTCGTTCCCTTTCATCGCGTCATTTTCCGTTCGTCCCCACAGGAGTTCCCCGTGCAATTCGCTTGCCCCGCGTGTACGGCCACCGTCTCGGCGAACTTCGCCAAGCCGGGGCGGTTCACACCCAAGTGCCCCAAGTGCGCCGCGCCGTTCGTCGTCCAAATCCGAGTGAGCCTCGCCCCCGAACCCGCGCTCGCCGGCAAACGCTCCGGCCCGGTGAAGGCGCCCGCCGGCGCCGGCCGATGTCGATTCGACTCTGCCGAGCGCCGCCGCCGCGACCATCGACACCCCGCTCGACGGGACGTTCGTCGCCAAGTCCGACCCGGATGCGACCTTCGCCAGCGGCGCCGAAGAACCGGCGGAGCGGGACATCGACCAGACGGTCGCCCAGCCCTCCGGCGACCCCGATGCGACCTTCGCGAGCCGACCGAAGCCCGAAGCCGATGGCGACGAAACGGAAGTGGATCGCACCGGCGACTACTCCCCGGCACCGGCGCCGAAGAAGAAATCGACCGCCAAAGCCGCGGCCGACCCGGACATGCCCGCGGAACTGGGCGGCTACGAGATCCTCAAGCAACTCGGCAAAGGGGGCATGGGCGCCGTTTACTTGGCCCGGCAAATGTCGCTCGACCGCGCCGTGGCGTTGAAGGTGATGAACGAGCAATGGGCGAACGATCCCGTCTTCATCGCCCGCTTCGTGCGGGAGGCCTACGCCGCGGCGCAGCTCACGCACCACAACGTCGTGCAGATTTACGACATCGGCCAAGACTCCGACATCAACTACTTCAGCATGGAATTCGTCGAGGGCAAATCGCTCGGCGACATGCTGAAGAAGTCCGGCCGGGTGCCGGCTCAAGAAGCGGTGGGGTACATTCTGCAAGCGGCGCGCGGGTTGAAGTTCGCCCACGACCGCGGCATGGTCCACCGCGACATCAAGCCGGACAACCTCATGCTCAACGTCGAGGGGATCGTGAAGGTCGCCGACTTGGGCTTGGTGAAGACGCGCGGGATGAAAGCCGAGGACGCCGCCCCGCCGTCGGCCGTCGGCGAACTGAGCAAACCGGGGTCGATGCTGAAGGAGATGCCCGATGTCACGAACGTCGGCACGGCGATGGGGTCGCCGTCGTACATGGCCCCGGAGCAGTGCCGGGATGCGTCGAGCGTCGATCGGCGCGCCGACGTCTATTCCCTCGGCTGTTCGCTGTACGCTCTACTTTGCGGGCGGGCGCCCTTCACCGGGGCCACGGCCGTCGAGGTCATCACCAAGCACCTCAACGAGCCGCCGCCGCCTCTGGCGAAGGTGATGCCGACGGCGCCGCGCGAACTCGCCGACATCGTCGATAAGACGCTGCGGAAAGAACCGGCCGACCGCTACCAAGACATGGGCGAGTTCATCGACGCGATCCAATCGTGGCAAGCGGGGGACGCCAACGGCCCGCCGCGGGCGACCGAGGAGCAACTCGCGGCCTTCGAGTACTTGCTCGGCCGCATGAAGATCAACACCGCGGCGAAGCTCGAACGAACCGTCGGTTGGGCGGTTCCCGTATTGGGGATCGTCGCCGCGCTCGCGATGGTCGCGTTCAGCCCGGTGTTCGCGGGGGGGTTGCTCATCGGCACCGCGGCGGCGATGGTCAGCATGTTCATCGGCAGCGGGGTCTACGCGGGGTCGTTCGTCTTCGGCAAAGCCCGCGAGTGGGCGTTCGGCGCCCGCATCCTCGATTGGCTCGGGCTCGGGTTCGCCGGCGTGGCGTTCCTCGCGGTGCTCTACTTCGCGGGGCTGCTCTGGACCGGGTTACTCGCCATCGCCGTCGGCGCGGTCCTCGGCATCGGCTACGGGTTCTTCTTCGCCAAGCCGGCCCGCGATCACCGGCTCGACCTGAAGGAAGAGTTTGAGAAGATCCTCAAGCGCCTTCGCCTGCAAGGGATGGACGAAGACACGGTGCGGCTGTTCGTCGTCGAGACGGCTGGCGACCGCTGGGAGGAAGCCTACGAACTGCTCTTCGGCTACGCCGCGAAGCTCGCCGCGCGGGGCACCCACGCTGAAAAAGTGCTGGCGCGGCCGAAGTACGGCGCGTGGCGCGATCCGATCGTCGCCAAGTTCGACGGGCTGTTGGAGAGCCGCAAACAGAGCCGTGCCCGCAAGCTGCTCAAGAAGATGGAAGTGGCCCGGTTGAAGGCGGAGGGGCTGAGCGCCGGGGAAGCCAACGCCCGCGCCGCCGACGCGGCCGAGGCCATCGTCGAGCAAGCCGTGGAGATCAAGGCCGCCAACGCCGATGCGAAGAAGCGGGTGAACGTCCGCACGATGATGACGGCCTACGAGCGCGGCCAAGCGAACGCGGTGCCGCGCAAGCGGAAGAACCCGCTCGCCGGGCTGGCGAAGCTGGCCTTCGACCCGCGCTTGCGGATCGCCGCGGGGGCGGCGCTGCTCATCGTCGGGCTGATGTGGTTCAAATCCGGGGCGCGCTTCGACGCCGGCCCCGCGACGCCGAGCGACGTGAAGAGCGCCGCCGCGACCACCCAAGCGGCCACGAAGTCGGTCGTGGAAATGATCGTGATGCCGGAGAAGTACAAGCCGTTAAGTTGGTTGCCTGCGGAAATGGCCCCGTTCTTCGTCGGCGTCAACGCCGGGATCGCCGGGTTGCTGCTGATCGCCTCCGCGTTCGCCTCGCGCGGCCTCACGACCGCCGGCTTGGTCCTCGCCGCGGTCATTGCGCTGACGGGTCACCACCTCGGGTTGCCGATACCGACGATCGATTCGATCCCGGATTCGGAGCCACTGCAACCGTCGCACCTCACCGCCGCTGCGGGGATCGTGCTGGGGCTGGTGACGATCGTTCTGCTGGGGAGACGGGAAGAGTAGTGGTCAGTGGCCGGTGGTTAGAGCGGAGAAGAGTTGAACCTCTTTTCCGCGCTGACCACCGACCACTTTTCACTGCTCGCTCACTGCCGCGGGATCACCACGGGAAGCAAGGGGCCGTTCGGGATGTTGATCGGCGGCGCGTTGGTCTCCACCGTCGTCGAGAGCG
>JANOSQ010000322.1:0-3083 GCA_031415915.1 Fimbriiglobus sp.
CGGGAGAGCAGGTTGAAGGTGCGGATGCGCTTGCCCGAGGTGAGCGGGTAAGGCAGCTCTTCGTCGAGGACGGCGATACGGAGCGAACGCATGGGCATCCTGCCGGAGTCCGGGTGGCGAATCGGCATTGTGCACCGGGCCTCGGCGCGGTTGCAACCCGAAGTGGGGCGCGGGGTGCGCCAACGGATTCTGGCGACAGAACGCGGAGTTGGGAGAGTGTCGCCGTTCGCTCCGCGAACGGTTGCTTCCCGCCCACCCAGTGGTTCAGTCCCTCGACAAGGGCTGAAAACCGTTCGCGGAGCGAACGGCGACACTTCTCTCGAGCATGACCGAGTGCCAGAAAACTTTGTCGCACCCTGGGGCGCGTTGGGGTGTCGACGCTCACTCGAAGGGGGCGTTCGCCGGGTGAACCGATGGAATGACTACAGCAGAAGTCAGTCGAACAATGGCCGAGTCTGGATATCTCTGGGTGTGCGAGATAATCGGGGGTCATCGGTCTGCAATCTCGTTCAACCAGCGCCGCAGCAGATCGGCGAGCGCGTCCTTCTCCTTCGCGCTCAGCTTCGGTTGCGAGGCCTCGGCTTCCGCGAACCGCGTCGCGGTCGCGGCGTCGATGAGCTTGCACCCCTTCGCAGTCAACTCCGCCACGACTCCGCGGCGGTCATTGGCATCTGGCCTCCGCGCGATCAACCCCGCTGCTTCCAACTTGTCCAATCGGTTTGTCATCCCGCCCGATGAGAGCATCACGCTCTGCAGCAACTGCGACGGCGCCAGCGCCCCGCGCGGCCCTTGCCGGCGGAGGGTGGCGAGGATGTCGAACTGACCGAGCGCCAAGCCGTGGGCTCCGAGCGCCGCTTCCACGGAGCGTTCCAAATGCTTCGCCAGCACGATCACCCGGCCGACCGTGGCCAGCGGCGCGGGGTCGAGGTCGGGGCGGGCCGCGCGCCACCCCTTCAGGAGGTCATCGACGGCGTCGGGGGATGGTTTCATCCGTACACCCTAATCGCAAAGTATCTTCGCGTCAAGATTCTTGACAGCAAGATACTTTGCCGATAACCTGATTCCACCCAGCCACTCCCCGAGGATACCCGCGATGAAAGAACTGCACCTGAACGGCAACCACGAGACCGCCGTCGAGCGCGGCGATTACCCGCCCGCCAAGATCAAGGAAATCTTGAATGGCGAAACCGTCGCCGTCATCGGCTACGGAGTCCAAGGCCGCGGCCAGTCGCTGAACATGCGCGACAACGGCGTGAAGGTGATCGTCGGGCAGCGCACCGGCGGCAAAGCCTACGACCTCTGCCTCGAGGACGGCTGGGTTCCCGGCGAGACGCTCTTCGATCCCGAGACCGCCGCCGCGAAGGGCACGGTCATCCAGTACCTGCTCTCCGACGCCGGGCAAAAGGAAATGTGGCCGAAGATCAAACCGCACCTGACGAAAGGCAAAGCGCTCTATTTCAGCCACGGCTTCAGCATCGTCTACAAGGATCAGACGAACGTGATCCCGCCGGTCGATATCGACGTGATCCTGTGCGCCCCGAAAGGCTCGGGCACGACGGTCCGCCGGTTGTTCCTCGAAGGCCGCGGCATCAACAGCAGCTTCGCCATCCATCAAGACTTCACGGGCAAAGCGCGCGACCGCTGCTTGGCGTTGGGCGTCGCCATCGGCTCCGGTTACCTGTTTGAAACGACTTTCCAGAAGGAGGTCTTCAGCGATCTCACCGGCGAGCGCGGCGTGCTCATGGGCGCCATCTACGGCCTTTGGCTGGCGCAGTACGAAGTGCTCCGCGAGCACGGCCACAGCCCGAGCGAAGCCTTCAATGAGACGGTCGAAGAAGCGACGCAGAGCCTCTACCCGCTCATCGCCGAGAAGGGGATGGACTGGATGTACGCCAACTGCAGCACGACCGCCCAGCGCGGCGCGCTCGACTGGTTTGGCAAATTCCGCGACGCTTCCAAGCCGGTGTTCGAGAGCTTGTACCAGTCGGTGGAATCCGGCGAAGAGACGCGCCGGGTGCTCGAAGCGAACAGCAGGCCGGATTACCGCCAGCAACTCGAAAAGGAGTTGAAGGCGATCTCGGAAAGCGAAATGTGGATAGCCGGAACGTGGGTTCGTTCGCTCCGCCCGGAGCGTGCCGGAGACGCTTGATCCAACGTATGGCAGAGTAATAATCTGATGCGTATATTGCTCTGCCATTGCCAAGACCATTTTTGCACGCTCATTTTCTTCCGCCACTTCGACCGCCCGAATCGGAATTGCGGAAAAAGTCTGGCGCCGAGGTCGGCGCCTAACCCCGGTGCGCCGCACGGCGTTCCGGCGGGGGTGCCGGCGGGGGTGGCCCACCGACCCCGCGGCGCCGCTGTCAAGCCCTTGACAGTGACCGCGACACCGGGCTATGATGACTCCGAATTGACGCGGCCGCCCCACCAAACGCATACCTCCATGGTGGGTCGCACTCTTCGGGTGGCCAGAATCATTCCCCGGCACTTCGGCCTAACTGCTGATGGTGCTTATCGTTAGGCGTATTCGTGGCCCGGTGTCCGGCCGGGCCTCTCCGTCGGCGACCTCTTCGGGAGGGTTCCGCGATGCTGTCGGCCAAAAGTCTGTACGAATTTGAAACCCAATGGCTCCCCCACGTGACCGAACCGGGGTTGAACCGCCTCATCGGGCTGTTGGAATCGGGTAGCCCCTTGCTGATTCACGGGGCCTTCACCAAGGCTTGCGCCATGGGTTGCCTCGCGACGCACATCGCATGGCACCACCCCGCGACCCGCAACACGAACGAAGAAGCGGGCGTGCTCTGGCTCACCCGCATCGCCGGGTTGAACCCCGCGACCTCGTCGGTGATCTTGGAGTGGGATCGCGCCGGCGCCGCCGACTGGCAACTCCGCACGCGGTTGCTCGAGGCCTGCCGGCAAGAACTGGAAGCCCGCAACGAAGAACACCTCGAAGACGCCGGGGCGTATTGCGAACTGCAAACCTGCTAGGGGCCGACGATGTTGGAGCGCGTCCTCGAACCCGAGGTGATGGACACCCCCGACGAAGCGACCGACTACGACAGCATGGATCACTCGGCCGTGAA
>JANOSQ010000323.1:0-1768 GCA_031415915.1 Fimbriiglobus sp.
CAGCGGAACTGGATGAAGATCTCGCTGTAGCGGCTCTTCAGCCCTTTGCCGCTGCGGAGGTAGAAGGGGACGTTCTTCCAGCGCGAGTTTTGAATCATCAACTTCACGGCCGCGAACGTCGGCGTTTTGGAATCCGCGGGCACTCCCGGTTCTTGTCGGTAGCCGGCGTACTGGCCCACGACCACGCTTTCGCAAGCGACCTCGGCCGGGGGCACCGCGATCGATTCGAGCACCTTGACCTTTTCTCCCCGAAGCGTGTCGGCGGAATAGCGGGCTGGGCTTTCCATGGCGACGAGGGCCATGACCTGCATCAAGTGACTTTGGAACATATCGCGGAGGACGCCGCTGCCGTCGTAGTAGCCGCCGCGTTTGCCGACGGTGCCGCTCTCCGCGACGGTGATCTGCACGTGGTCGATGTACTGGTAGTTCCAGAGCGGCTCGAACATCGTGTTGGCGAAGCGGAAGATCAGGATGTTCTGGACGGTCTCTTTGCCGAGGTAGTGGTCGATGCGGTAGAGCTGATCCTCGCGGAAGCTGGCGTGCAGCGCCCGGTTCAAATCTTTGGCTGTGGCCAAATCGTGGCCAAAGGGTTTCTCGACGATCAAACGGCGGAAACCGCCGGACTCTTTGTTGAACCCGTGGTCGCCGAGTGCTCGGGCCACTTGCGGGTAGAGTTCGGGTGAAATGGACAAGTAATAGAGCCGCCGGCCGCCGCCGGTGTCTTCGTGTTCGTCGAACCAAGCTTGAATCGGGGCCATGCCGCCGGGCTTGGTCACGTCGGTCGGCACGTAGTGGATGCGCTCGGCGAACGCGATCCATGCTCCCTCGTTCCAAGTTTCGCCGGAGGTCAGGAACGCATCCTTGACCTTGCTCGCCAACTCGGCGCGGAATCCGGAGTCGGTGAATACGGTGCGGGAGACCCCGAGAATCTTGGCCTCGGCCGGCAACCGGCCCTTGATCGCCAAGTTGAACAGCGCGGGCACCAACTTGCGGCCGGTGAGGTCGCCGGAGGCCCCGAAAATCACGACGGTCAGCGGCTGCGGCATGCGCGGAATCTTCCCGGAGACAACGGAACGACCCCGCCAAGCGGGATCGCGTTATCTTAGGGAACGGAATGGCGGGACACCTCACCAGATCCGCTTCACCCCGTAGATATCGAATGCTCTGTCGATGCTCACGACGGGGATTCGCTCCGCGATTGCTTGCGAGATCATCATTCGGTCGAATGGGTCTTTGTGATGCAGCGGTAGAGTTGACAACACAAAGGCGTGCCGAATTTCGACCGGGAGAATCTCGAAGTCGTTTCCCTCGATCCCCTCGCGAAAAAATTGGTCGAACGGGACGGTCATCGGATATTTCCCGATGTTGACCTTGATTGCGATTTCCCAGTAACTGGCGGGGCTGACGAGAACCTCGTTGTTTGGATCAATGATGAAAGCCAACGCGGTCGCGCTCAACTGGGTCGTCGGTGACAAACCACAAAAAGCTGTGAGTGTCGAGAAGGCCTCTCATGGAAGGTATTCCGCGAAACCTTCGAGGTGCTCATCGTCTTCGACGAGCAGGGTGATCATCCCTTTGCAATTTCCCGGCGAACGGAGCTTGCGCGGCGGGTTCGAGCCATGGACCAATTTCGCCACGGGATGGTGATTTCGAGTCAAAACAATCTCGTCCCCCGGTGCCAAGGTATCCACCAACTCCGGAACCGACATGCGGAGGTCTTCCATCGCCAAAGTTGTGTTCATGTTCGTCTCGGGTTACGGCATCGGAG